>CATZTY010000023.1 GCA_958424475.1 uncultured Collinsella sp. | reverse complement strand
ATCGTGGACGACTCGGGCGTATATGTGGACGCCGGCGAAGAGAACGATGGCGTGCTCAGCATGAGCGGCCCGGGTTCGCTGATCGCCTCCCTGGCGCAGTTTGGCTCCCCCGGCTCGATTGACAATACGCTTACGCACATCAAGGGCAAGCTGCAGAGTGCGGCCGTTGACGCCAACGGAAACCTGACATGGGGCCAGACGTGCACAGCCCAAGGCGTGACGCCTTCTCTTGCGGGCAACTTGATGCATATGCGCTATGACAAAACGGCGCAGGGCACCAAGACCATTCTGCGCTATGTCGAGGATGGTGGCGATCGCGACGGTCAGCTGGCGACGATCTTTGCCGATACGGGCGTAAACCGCATGGCTCTTTATCAAGAAGACGATTCAGCATATATAGACGATGCCTCCAAGACCCGTACTAAGCTGGGCACACTCCAGCTCAATCATCTCTTTACCACGGCAACGGCCGTGCAGTATACCGATTGTCGCGTGGCACCTCTGCAGGTGACCAAGACGGTGACGGCAGATACTGGTCTTACTGCACCCACTAAGGATGCGAATAACAAGGATCTGACATTTACGTTTAAGTTCACCCTGCCGGAGTCCCAGAAGGGCTACGAGGCGCATGTGTTCGATGCGGACGGCAAATCCGTGGGCAACTCCTTTACGCTCATGAACGGCGATACCCACTCCATCAAGGCCGGCGAGACCATCCGCGTATACGGCCTTAAGAAGGGTAGCAGCTATAGCGTGAGCGAGCTCACCACCAAGCGCGAGGCGTCCAACGGCGACGTGCTGGCGAGTATCGTCAACACCGTGACCGGCTCCGCCGACGAGTCGGTGCTTCCGGTTGGCTTTAGCCTCGTGAGCCGCAAAGCCGGCGGCGAGGAGCAGTCGGGAACTGGCAACACCATCGAGGGCAAGATTGCAGCGCTCGTGGACGGGGAGATCCCTGCGAGCAACAAACTCGAGTTCACCAACAACTACAGCGCCAGCTCGGTAACGCTTAAGGCCAAAGACGGTCTGAGCGCCAAGAAGGTGCTCGAAGGTCACGATTGGGCCGATGGCGATTCCTTTACCGTGCAGCTTACGCCTGAGGACGGTGCCCCAATGCCCGAGGACGGCGTGTCGACGATTGCGCTGAACGAGAAAGTCCAGACGGCAACGTTTGGCAATATCACCTATGCCAAGCCGGGTACCTACACCTATACCATCTCGGAGGTTATCCCCGGTTCCGATGCCAGGGCAGACGGCATGAGCTACTCCGCTGCTGTCTATACCGCAACGGTCGTGGTGGAGGACAACCAGGCTGGCGCTCTTGTCATTAAGAGTGTGAAGATGGTGCAGGAGCGCAACGACGCGGGCACCCACACCAACACGGATGTTGCCGATAGGGTCGCAACCTTCACCAACCGCTACGATACGCACGAACATAGCATCATCATCCATGCCCAAAAGATCCTGACCGACAACGCCGGGAGTTTCCCGCTTTCCCAGAACGCCTTTAGCTTTAAGCTCGAGCGTGTGGGCGGCTATGCAGACGACAATGCAGCGTTCGATCCCGATAAGGTCGACACGAGCATCAAGGCCCCCATGCCCCAGGGCGCCGAGGGCGACACCGCAACCGTGGGCAACAACGCCGACGGTACGGTGACATGGCCGGCGATCTCCTATACCGCCAAGGCGGATGCGGGACGCGCCTACGTTTACAAGTTCGCCGAGAATCGCGGCAGCGTTACGGGCATGACCTACGATGGATCGGTCTATTACGCCGTGGTGCGCAACGCCGAGAAGGGTGCTGGCATCCAGACTTCGATCGAGTACTACAAGGTTGCAGAGGACGGCTCGGTAAAGCAGCTGGATAAGAATGCCACGCCTTCCTTTACCAATATATATAGCGTGGAGCCCACGAGCGCGACCCTGCAGGGCCAAAAGACCGTGAGCGGTCGCGACTGGAACCAGGGCGAACGCTATACCTTTAACCTCACTGCCGCTACGGATGATGCCAGTACGACCGGTTTGGGCAAGACCACAAAGCAGGCGGTAACGGATGGGGTTGTTGCCGTTAACGCCAACAAGGCAGTCGCCAGCACGCCCGAGTCGGGACGCGTGGCATCGTTCTCCTTTGGCACTGAAGCCGCCCCGACCGTGACGTTCAACCGCGCAGGCACCTTTAGCTTCAACATCACCGAGAAAGCTGCGCAGGATGGCCAGGCGGGCATGTCCATGGACAAGCATACCGCCCGCGCGACCGTCGTGGTGACCGACCTGGATAAGTCGGGCAACCACGCGGGCAAGCTGCGCGTGTCGAGCGTGACCTACGCCAACACCGGCGCCTCCGATGCGGACAAGGCCGTAACCGACAAGGCTGCCTTTACCAACGCGTACCATGCATCGGGCACCTTTGGTGGCGTGACGGTGAGCAAGATCCTTGAGGGTCGCGCCTCTACCGCGGGCCAGTTTACCTTTGCCGTGACGGGCCTTTGGTACAACGGCGTTCAGACGTCGGTCGACGGCGCCGAGGCTAGCCTGTCCAATAAGGCGGCGGAGGCCGGAGAGTCCAGCGCCGTGATGGGCGCAAGCGGGAAAGAGACGCTCTTTGCCCGCGAGCTCACGGAACAGGATCTGGGGCGTACGTTTGCCTATCGCATCCACGAGAACCAGCCTACTGCTACTGCTGCCGGCTACACCTATGACACCGGCTACACGGGCGATGCCATCGTGCTCGTCAAGGTTCTTGCACGCAAGAACGACCCCGCTAAGCTCTATACCGTGACGACCGTGCTCAAGGGTGCGGGTGTGACGGAGCTGCTGGGCGACGGCGCCGACGCGAGCGCGCTGACGGACGAAAAGATCGTCGAGCTCAAGCAAAAACCGAATACTTACGTGCAGCAGTACGATGCAAGTGAGGCCGGCGCCACGACGCCTGCTGTCCCGCCTGCTGTCTCGTTTGTGAACCGTTACACGGCAAGCCTCGACTATGGCGCTGCTGGCGGTCTGCAGATTGAGAAGACGTTGACGTATCCCAAGGACGCGACCATTTTTGGCTCGCCTAAGAGCTCGTTCCGTTATATCGTCAAGCCTGCTGACGAGACATCTGCCAGCAAGGTTGGCATTTCCACGAATGGCAAGGTCTTTGAGACCGCAAATGTCGAGGCCGATGCTCCCAAGACCGTGAGTTTGGTACCTGCGGGCGGGCTGACCTTCACTCAGGATGATGCCGGCAAGACGTTCATCTATACGGTGAGCGAGATTGACGACAAAGCGACGGGCTATACGTACGACAAGACGGTCCATACGGTTAGGGCCGTCGTAGCGGATAACGGCGACGGTACGCTTAGGGTCACGACGTCGGTGAACAAGCAGGTTGACGGCGAGGACGAGCTTGAGGGCCAGTGGATCTACCCGTCGAATGCGACATCTGCCGGTGTCGCGACGGTCAAATTCAAGAACACCTATACGGTCACCGAGGCGGCAACCTATACTCCGTCCGTGACGAAGGTTGTTGTCGGTGCCAATGCTCCGGACAAGTTCACCTTTGCCATGACCGCGGCTGACGATGCTACCAAGGCTGCCATCAACGGCAAGCTTATCACCGGCTCTTCGATGAGTGCGGAGAACGGCTACGCCGAGCAGAGGCAAACGAAGGAGGGCCTCAAGGACGGAGAGCACGAAAAGATTGACTTTTCGAAGCTCACCTTTAACAAGCCGGGCACGTATACGTTTACGATTAACGAGCTGGCCCCGAACGGCGGCCTTGGCGAGTGGACGTATGACGCGCACACCTACGCCCTGACCGTTACCGTAACCGATGAGGGCGGCAAGCTTGTGGCGCGTGCCGATGGCGCGACCGGCTCGGAAGGCTTCATCTTCACCAATAGGTATCGTACCTCGACGAGCTACGAGCTCCAGGGCGGTCTGGAGATCGTCAAGACGCTCAACGGGCACGACCTGCATGCCGGCATGTTTGGCTTTACGGTAACGGGCGAAGACGCCGCCTCGACCGATAAGCTCAACAAGCTGCTGCGCGCAGATGAGGGCAAGCTCACCGTGACAAACGATGAGCCGCAGGCCGATGGCACGTCCCATACCGGCATTTTGGGTGGCCTGACCTTTGCGACGGAAGATGCGGGTAAGACGTTTACTTACAAGGTTGTCGAGAATGGCGGCGGCAAGGGCGGCTATACATACGACTCCACCTATTGGATGGTAGAGATTGCGGTTAATAATCGCCGCGATGGTTCGCTCTATACCGTGACCACGGCCAAGCACTATGACGCCAATGAAGCTGAAGAGCCCCACGAGAAAAAGGTCTTCAGCTCCGAGAGCGGTACCGCCAAGGCTCAGGTGTTCTTTACCAACAGCTACGCTGCGACCGGAACATTCGACGGTCTTACTGCCGAGAAGGTAATGGATTCCGGCGACAAGATCGAGGCTGGCCAGTATACGTTTGACCTGTATGCCGAGAAGGCCGACGGCTCGCTCGAAAAGATGGATGAGGGCACGACTCAGGCGGACGAGGACGGTACCGCTACGGTCGACTTTGGTAAGGTTAACTTTAAGCTTGGCGATGCTACCAGCGGAACTCATGAGCAGACGATTGACCTTGCCGGCGCCGTCAACGATGGCATTGCCACCAAACGTCACAATGCCGACCACACCACCACCTACAGCTTTAACCTGGTGGCAAAGGAGCGCATGGCCAACCTGCCCGAGGGCGTGCGTCCCGTGGATACGTCTGCGACGTGCCGAGTGCTGCTCGAGGTGACCGACCACAACGACGGCAATCTGACGTCCAAGGTGACCTATCGCGATGGTACCGAGAAGGGTAAGATCGTCTTCCACAACACGCGTGATAAGGTCAAGACGATTGGCACGGTCGCGAAGCCCGATGTGGACATCGACGGGCAGTTGCTTTCTGTGGGCGACTCCTACGTCTATACCATCAACTGGGCCAATACCGAGGCCGATGCCGCCGGCAATCTGGTTTCGGCCAACGTGACCGTGACCGACGAGCTGCCCACGGGCGTTGTGTTCGAGGCCTTTGAGGGCGAGTTTGCCGATAAGGGCGCTGCGAGCGGTCAGTTGCTCACCTGGGACCTGGGTAAGCAACCCGCGGGCAGCCACGGTTCGGTGCGCGTGCGCGTAAAGATTACCGAGGACGCTGTGAAGGACGTCCAGGGTGCGGTCGGCACCGTTGAGAACAAAGCTACCGTAACGGTTGGCAACAAGAGCTATACCGGCACCACGACCAATTACGTGCCAAAGAAGTCCGAGAGCGATGCTCAGGATTCGACGGGGTCGGGTGTGGCGCTGGGCGACGAACTCACCTACACCATCGGCTACAAGAACACCGAGGGCGCGTCTGCCACGGTGGTGATCACCGATGCCGTTCCCGCGGGAACCGAGTTCGTGGAGTTCACCGGCGACTATAAGGATGCCGGCTCCAAGGACAATGACGGCAACCTCACCTGGACATTGAAGGACGTTCCCGCCGGCAAGGAGGGCACGGTTCAATTTAAGGTCCGCGTGACCGAGGACGCGTTTAAGAGCGGTGGCGCTTCGGGCAATATTTCCAACCAGGCGTCGGTGGCGGTCGGCAACAACCCTGCCGTCAAGACCAACACCACTACCGATCAGGTTTCTGACGGGCGCCTGACGTTGAGCAAGACGGTCACGGCCACCGAAGGCATCACCGCTCCCAACAAGGCATTTACCTTTAAGGTGCTGCTCTACCAGGCCGATGGCACAACGCCTCTGGCCGGCGCCTTTGCGTTCGCCGGTCGCCCCGACGGCACCAATGGCACTTATGTAAGCGGACAGATCAAGAGCGGTGACACAATCACGCTTAAGGCCGGCGGCTCCGTCACGGTTACCTTGCCCACGGGTACGCACTACGAGGTGCAGGAGCTCGACTCCAAGGGTGAGCTCATGACGAGCGAGGACGGCTTTGCGGTTGTCGATAAGGCGAATCCCCAGAAAGGTACCGTCGGACAGGCGACGCAGGTGGGCTTCACCAACGTCTACAGCGTGGAGTCCACAAAGGTGGAAAACGCCTTTAAGGTGCAAAAGAAGATCTCCGGACGCAACTGGACGACGTCGGATGTCTTTACCATGACGCTGACTGCCCAGGGCGAGGCACCGATGCCCAAGGGCGCCAAGGAGGGCGTGTCGACGATTGAGCTGCACAAGGATGCCCAGGTCGGCAACTTCGGCACCATCGAGTACACCAAGCCCGGCACCTATACCTATGTGATTACCGAGCAGTCGGGTGACGAGACGGCACTTACGTTCTCGAAGGCCACCTATCGTGCCACCGTCACGGTGACCGACGACGGCGCCGGTAAGCTGTCTGCCAAGACCAAGATTGCACAGCTGACCGACGATGCGGGCGACGCTGTTGAGCGCACGGTCGAGGCGGCGGTCTTTACCAACACCGCCAAGACCGGCAGCCTCACCGTCAAGAAGACGGTCGTCGGCGGCGACAGCCAGCGCGAGTTCGGCTTTGCGGTCACGCTGACCGACGGGGACGGCGAGCCCGTCTCCGGCACCTTCGGCAAGGACGAGCACGCCGTGACGTTCACGGACGGCAAGGCGACCTTCACGCTTAAGGACGGCGAGGAGAAGACCATCGCCGGCCTGCCAGTGGGCGCGCGCTACACCGTGACCGAGGATGCTGCCGAGGGCTACACGACTGCTGTTAACGGGGCTGACGGCTCCAAGGCCGAAGGTGCCGTGAACGAGGACGGCGCGACCGTCGCGTTCACCAACACGTACGGAACGGCCACCGAGGGCAGAGACGTCTCCACCGCGGGGCTCTTCACCAAGACGCTCAAGGGTCGCGACTGGGCGGAGGGCGACAGCTTCCAGTTCGCGCTCGCGGGCAAGGACGGCGCGCCCATGCCCGAGGGATCTGCCGACGGTTCCAAGACCGTCAGTGTGACGGCCGCCGGCACCAAGGCGGGCGATAGGGTCGCCTTCGACTTCGGTTCCATCCGCTACACGCTCGATGACATCAAGGATGCCGAGTTCGCCGAGGTTGGTGGCAAGCGCGTGCGCGCCAAGACCTTCACCTACACGGTGCGCGAGGTCAGGCCCGATGACGGCTCTGCCATCGCCGGTGTGGCCTACGACGGCCACGTCGCCATGATGACGGTGACCGTGACCGACGACGGCTCCGGCAACCTCACGGCCTCGACGCCTGCGATCGCACAGGTGAGCGGCGGCGACTTCGTCAACACCTACACGACCGGGCTCGACTACTCGGCCCACGCGGGCGTGCGCCTGTCCAAGACGCTCTCCGGCCGCGCCATGGAGGCGGGGCAGTTCGCCTTTACCGTGACCGCCGACGCCGAGACGGCCGCCAAGCTCGGCCTCAAGACCGACAAGGACGCCTACGCCGTGGCCGCGGCTGACGATGGGAAGGCCGACCTGGTCGACCTCATCGGCGGTGCCGCGGAAGGCGACGTGAAGTTCACCGACGCCGACGCGGGCAAGACCTACCGCTTCACCGTCACCGAGACCAAGCTCGGCGGCGAGGGCTACACCAACGACACCACGCCGCGCACGGTGACCATCGCGCCCGGCTACGACGCCGCGACGGGCAAGCTCACGGTCACGACCACGGTTGCCAAGGACGGTGTCGAGGTCGCCCGCACCGAGGTCTCCACGGCGGATGACGCCACGGAGACGCCCACGCCCGTGACGGTCGCGTTCCAGAACTCCTACGAGGCCACCGGAACGCTCGGCGGCGAGGGCAACGTGGCAATTAATGCCACCAAGACGCTGACGGGCCGCGCCGCGGCGGCGGGCGAGTTCTCGTTCTCCGTCCGTGATGCCCAGGGCGACGTGGTCGCGACCGCGACCAACCAAGCCTCCGGCGACGGCGAGGCCGCGGGGCTCGCGTTCTCGCCCATCGTCTACACCACCGACGCTCTCGAGCGGATGGTGGCGGACGGCACCGCCACCAGGGCCGCCGACGGCTCCTGGGTTATTCCCTATACCGTATCTGAGGACGGCACGGACCGGCTGCCCGCGGGCGTGACGGCGACCGCCTCGAGCTTCGACATCACGGTCAGGGTGACCGATGACGGCAAGGGCGGGCTGGACGTTAGCGTGGTCTACCCCGAGGGCTCCGGCGGCACGCTGTCGTTCGTGAACGGCTACGGCACCAACGAGGCGACAGTCGACCTCGCGGGTACCAAGACGCTGGCGTTCGGCCAGGCCGGACTCGGCCTCACGCAGGCCGACATCGCGGGCAAGTACACCTTTAAGATTGCACCGCTGGACGGCGCACCCGCGCCGGTCGATGCCTCTGGCAAGACGGTGACCGAGGCGACCAACGACGCCGCCGGCAACGTCGAGCTGGGCAGCGTCACGTTCAGGCAACCGAGCGATCTCGATGACGTCGAGATCGACCGCGACGGTCTGCGCACCAAGACGTTCGCCTACCGGGTGAGCGAGTCCGGTTCGGTCGACGGCGTGGTCAACGACGCGACGGCGACAAGGACCTTCGCGGTCAGGGTGGTCGAGGACACCAACGCGGGCACGCTCGCCGCGGAGGTCCTGCCCGCAGAGGGCACGCCCGAGGGTAAGGGTGCGTTCGAGTTCACCAACACCTACGGCGTGAACCCGACGCCGAGCTCCGTCACCGACCAGATCAAGGTGGGCAAGAAGCTCGAGGGCCGCGACCTGGCCGAGGGCGAGTTCGAGTTCCAGCTGGTCGAGATTGCCTCCGACAGCAGCGAGAGCGTCGCGGCGACGGGCAGGAACGCCGCCGACGGCACGGTCGCGCTCAGCCCCGTCACCTACACCGCGCCCGGCACGCACAGCTATGAGCTGCGCGAGGTCGCCGGCACGGCGGGCGGCGTGACGTACGACAGGGCGACGTACCGCGTGCGCACGACGGTTGTCGACGCCGGAGACGGCACGCTCGCCGTCAAGCACGAGCTGGCGGATGCCGAGGGCAATCCCACGGGCGACGACTCGGTGACGTTCACCAACGGCTACGAGGCCGCGCCCGTCACCCTCAAGCTGGGCGCCGCCAAGGTGCTCAAGGGCGCCGAGCTCAAGGCGGGCCAGTTTAGCTTTGAGCTCAAGAGCCGGGACGGCAAGGTCATGTCGACCGCCAAGAACG
>CATZTY010000022.1 GCA_958424475.1 uncultured Collinsella sp. | reverse complement strand
CCTGCGCGCCAAGGTCGACCTTGCCCGCGAGCGCATGGACCAGCTGCGCGAGCAGCTCAACGACGCCATTTCGGGCGGCAACGTGACGCCTGCCGCCGACGTTGTGGTCGAGAACGCCGTCGAGGCTGATACCGAGGCTGCGGAGCCCTCGACCGAGGCATAATGCGCGCCGGGGATTTTGTCGGCGCCAAGATCTATCGCAAGCCTACCGAGGACAAGCGCACCAAAAAAGACGGCACGCCGCGCGGCCCTAAAAAGCTTGGAAAGATTCACTTTCCGGTCTTTACCCCGGGCGGTACGCGCGTGGTCGGCTTTATGGTCCGCCAGTCCGATATCGCGGGTATGATCGAGCGTCCCGACCGATTCGTAGCGCTCGACGCCATTGGTGTCTACGAGGGCGCCATTGCGGTCGATGACGTCAAGGACACGTACGATGCCGCCGCTGCCAAGCGCCTCGACATCAACCTGGACGATTGCATCATCTGGGTCGGTATGGACGTGCGCACGGAATCGGGCGACGTCGTGGGCTATTGCTCGGACGTTGAGTTCAAGCCACGCTCGGGCATCGTGCAGGCATTCTATGTGACCGCCGGTGCTGCTTCGAGTGTTTTGGTTGGTGACACGCAGGTGCCGCCGACGATGCTGCGCGGCTATGCGGACGGCGCGATGATTGTTTCGGACGAGGTCAAGTCGCTCGGGTATTCGGGCGGTGCGGCCGCCAAGGTCGCCGAGGCCAGCGTCGTGGTGGGCGACAAGGTCAAAAAGGGCGCCAAGGTGCTTGACGACAAGGGATCGGTTGCCGTGGACAAGGGCAGTCGCGCACTGGGCAAGCAGCTCGGCAAGACGCGCGGCATGTTCAGGGCATTTAAGGACGAATACCAAAAGGCGAGCGGAGGCTCGTCAAAAGCTACAAAATAGCGACGTACCAAATGATGGGAGGCAAGCCGGAGACCTGTTGCTCCGGCTTGCTGTGTTTATGGGGGAGGGCACATGCGCCAAAACGGATCCAACTTAAACGGGCGTTCGGGTGCGCGTCCGACGGCGCGCCGCGACCTGGGGCAGCTGCCCAGCGGTCAGCGCAAGCGTCACCGTAAGCCCGGCGCGATGTATCTCAACCATAGCCGCGGCTTTAGCGACCGCAGCGCTCGCATCGGCAACGGCCGTACGCCCCGTCGTTCGTCTCGCCTGCCCTACGCGCTCATCGCCGTGGGTTGCGCGCTCGTACTGTTTATCGCTGCCGTCGTGGGCTACGTCAACCGCAGCGTGGACGTGGAGCTCAACGGCCAGAAGACCGCGGTGCGTGTGGGCTCTACGCTGCAGAATCTCATCGACGACCAGGAGTTGACTGGCACCTACGACGCGGGCGACCTGCTGGCCGTCGATGACAGCGTGCTCAAGCGCCATGGGGGCGAAAAGCTGTCGGTGAAGGTCGACGGCAAGCGCGTGAAGCAGGGCAAATGGGATAGCCGTGAACTTGAGGGCGGCGAGAAGGTGACGGTCAAGGATGGCCGTAACACCTACGAGAAGCACGAGGTTCAGGCTGCGGTTATCGAGCCCAAGCTCAAGGTCGAGGGTACGGGCGCTATCGAGTATGTGCAGACATGGGGTGTCCAGGGCCGCTCCGAGGTGTGGGTTGGTGAGCAGTCGGGCAAGACGCAGGACCGCGGCGAGGTTGTGCCCGCCACCGATTGCGTCGTGGCGTGCGCCAGCGTGGCGCCCAAGGGCAACAAAAAGTACGTGGCACTGACGTTTGACGAGGGTCCGAGCGGCGCCACCAAACAGATCTTGCAGGTGCTCAAGGAAAAGGGCGTCACCGCGACGTTCTTCCTTTCGGGCGATGTGGCCGAGGCCTCGCCTGCCACGGCCAAGGCGATTGTCGATGCCGGGTGCGAGATCGGATCCAACAGCTACAGCGACGATTCGCTCAAGGGTCAGGACCGTGAGGCGGTACGCGAACAGATCACGAAAGGCACCGATGCAATTAAGTCGGCGACCGGCGTGAAGACGATGCTGCTGCGTGCTCCCTACGCTGCCTTTGACGAGCAAAACTGGATTGATGCGATGGACCTGGTCTCCGCCGTGGTCTCGTGGAATATCGATTCGGGCGACTGGTTGCTCAACGGTGCCGACGAGCAGGTCTCGACGGTGCTCGATTCGGTGACGCCGGGCAATATCGTGCTGCTCACCGATAGAGACGAATGCGCCGAGCAGACACTCGAGGCGCTGCCGCAGATTATCGACGGCCTTGTCGCCGACGGCTACAAGATCGTGACGCTCAGCGACCTGGTCAAGACAGACACGTCGCTGAGCAAAAAGCTCACCTCGTTGACGAAGGTCGCCATGCCCAAGGACGCCGTGTTCCCCCAACTTGCCGAGGACGACGACACCACAGAGTAGTTATTGGGTAGTCATTTAAGAACGTCCCCAATGACTATGTCACGGATGCGTCAGCGTTTGGTATGCCTGCAATGTGCAGCGCATAAATTCGATGCCGCAGGGCGATGCTGATGCTATAGTTACTGCGGTTAATGAGGGTCAAGAGAAAGGTTACAGGTGAAATCCAAACCTCGACCATACAGTCGATGACCCCATGCAGGTGCTTTCTGCGCATGCACGGGGTGTAAGCGTCGAGCGGCGTGCCGCCCGCGCATGCGTATACATATCCAGAAGTCCCCGGACGCCGCACACGCGGCCGCGTCCGGAGGAATAATGATGGGGAGCACCATTGAATTATCTGAGTGAGATGCTCAAATTGCCGGTCTTGGACGTCGATGGCGAAAAACTCGGCGTTGTGAACGATTTTGGCATTGCTACCGGCGAAGTTTTTCCACACGTGACGTCGCTCGCGTTCCGCGGCCCCGGCAAGACGCCGTTTATGATCAGCTGGCGCAAATGGGTCGACCGTATCGACGAGACGGGTGTACACCTTAAGACGTCGGCCACCGAAATCCGTTTTTCGTACCTGCAGCCGACCGAACTCCTGCTTGCCCGCGACGTGCTCAACAAGCAGATCGTCGACACGCAGGGCATGAAGGTCGTGCGCGTAAACGACATCAAGTTTTCCATGTCGGGCGAAAATCAGCTGCGCCTGCTGGGCGCCGAGGTCGGTGCCCGCGGTCTGCTACGCGCCATCAGCCCCGCGCTCGAGCATGTCGTCGAAGGCTTTATGAAGCACCTGGGCAAGCCGCTCAGTGAGGACATCATCGCTTGGTCCTACATGGACCTGCTCGACCGCTCGACCAAGAACATTCAACTCTCGGTGTCGCACAAGACGCTCGGCGAGCTGCACCCTGCCGATATCGCCGACATTATCGAGCAGCTCGACCCGCGCCTACGCGCGCAGGTGTTCGCGCAGCTCGATACGGCACAGGCCGCCGAGGCCATCTCGGAGTTCGATGACGACGAGCTTATGACCGAGATGCTCGAGGGCCTGTCCGACACGGACGCATCGTCGATGCTGGCCATGATGGACCCGGACGATGCAGCCGACCTGATCGACGAGCTCGATTACGAGAAGGCCGAGAAGCTCCTGCGCCTGATGGGCGTCAAGGAGGAGAAGGCGATTCGTAACCTGCTGGGGTATGAGGACAACACCGCCGGCCGCATCATGACCTCGGAGTTTGTCTCCCTGCCCGCCACGGCGACGGTCGGTGACGCCATCGAGGCGATTCGCGAGCTCGACGAGGACTTCGAGAGCGTCTACTACGTCTATACCGAGGATCCGAGCGGCATGCTGACCGGCGTGCTTTCGCTGCGCACGCTGATCGTAGCCGACCGCGACGCCACGCTGGGTCAGCTGGCCTATCGCGACCTGGTCTATGTGTCGCCCGACGAGGACCAGGAAGACGTAACGGACGAGATGACCAAGTATGACCTGGTTGCCATCCCTGTCTGCGACGAGAACCGTCATATCCTGGGTATCGTAACCTTCGACGACGCCATGGACGTTATCGCCGAGGAGCATCAGGAGGACCTGCAGATCGCCGGTGTCGGCTCGGGCGATAGCGCGTCGGACGACTCGACGAACGTGCTCAGCTGGTTCGTGCATCGCCAGTACTGGGTTGTTGTATGGGGCATCGCGTCGTGCATCATGGCGACCGTGCTGGGGACGGCGCTCGGCTCCGCACATCTGGTGGTGTTCCCCATGTGCGCCATGCCGCTCGTGCTGCTGGCGGCCTCGCGCATGGTGTCGTTCGTCAAGAACTACTTCCTGGAGTATGACGGTCACGACGACGAACCCAAGCCGTATCTGGGGTTTTTCTTCCAGAGCACGGGCATGGGCCTGATTCTGTCACTCGTGACCTACCTGTGCGCCCAGCTGGTGCGCACCGCTGCATTCCCCGATGCGCCCATGTTTGAGGAACAGCTCTTTACCGGGTGCTTTAATATCGCTGCCATCATTTGTCTGGTTGGCAACATGAGCGCCGTGATTTACCTGATGGTACTGTTCTGGCGTGACGAGCATGACCTCAACACGTCGGGCACCGCCATGAACGTTATTGCCGTCATGATCTCGTGCATAGCGTACTGCGCCGCTGCGGTGCTTCTCACCATGTCGGTCATGGGTTAGGTGGTCGCGTGCAAAATACCAAGCAAAAGTCGGGCACCAAGCAAAAGTTGACCATCGCGGCCATCTTTGGCGCAATGGGTCCCGGTCTGTTGGCGGCGCTTTCGGGCAATGACGCCGGCGGCATTGCAACGTATTCAAGCGCAGGCGCCAGCTATGGCTACAAGATGCTCTGGATGCTTCCCGTCATGACTGTGCTGCTCATCGTGACGCAGGAGACCGCGGCGCGCTGCGGCTGCGTTACGGGCAAGGGCCTGGCATCGCTCATTCGCGAGCGCTTTGGCGTGCGCAAGAGTGTACTTGCTATGGCGGCGCTGTTGATCGCCAACACGGCTGTGACCATTTCGGAGTTTGCGGGCATCGCCAGCGGCCTTGCTCTCTTTGGCGTGCCGGCGAGCATCTCGGTGCCGTTGGTGGCGCTGCTGGTGTGGATGCTTACCATGTCGGGTAGTTTCCAGCGCATCGAGAGGATCCTGCTGTTGGTGAGCTGCGTGTTCGTGACCTATATTGTCGCTGCGTTTATGGCTGGCCCCAACTGGGGTGAGGTCGCGGTCGACCTGGTCGTGCCTAACATTCAAAATGACCCCAGCTACGTGTCGCTCGTGGTCGCGACGATCGGTACCACCATCGCGCCGTGGATGATTTTCTTGGCGCAGAACAACGTGGTCGATAAGAACGCGGGCGAGGACGATATCGTGCTGCAGCGCATCGATACCGTGAGCGGCTCGCTTGCTGCCGATGTCATTGCCGGCTTTATTATCATCACGACCGGTACGGTGTTGTTCCCGGCGGGCATTCAGATTAGCGATGCTGCCGATGCTGCCCGCGCGCTGGAGCCTATTGCGGGTCAGTGGTCCACGGTACTGTTTGCCTCGGGCCTGGTCGCGGCGAGCTTCTTGGCTGCCTGCGTGCTGCCGGGCGTTACGTCGAGCGCTATCTGCGAGGCATTTGGCTGGGAGCGCGGTGCCGACCGCAGCTGGGACGAGGCCCCGGTCTATCGCGGCATCATTACGGCCATCATCGGTATCTCTGCCGTGCTGGTGCTTATGCCCGGCGTCGATCTGTTCCAGATTATGATGACCTCGCAGGTCATCAATGGCGTGCTACTGCCCGTGGTTCTGGTGTTCCAGGTGGTTATCGCCGCCGGCCGTCACATTATGGGCGCCAACCGCAACGGCCGCGTGTGGAACGTGCTCACTTGGGCGACTATCGGCGTGATTACGGTGCTCACGGTTGTCATGTTTGTCCTGCAGGCGATGGGCTACAGCGCTTAGCGCCCACTTTTGCTTCCGAACAGGCCGCAGCGATGGGCTGCGGCCTGTTTTTGTCTGCTATAGGGTGTTAGTTATATAGCAATGGACAAAAAATGCCAAATATGAGTACTGTTGCTAAGTGAATAGCATTTACATCTGAATAGATAATGAACATAACCATTAGTATGTTCATTAAAATTGGCTTCAATATACCTTAAACCAGTCAGGTTGGCTGCTTTAGGGGGTTGTAGGGGTCGCTCGGACGTCATTTTGGGTGGTTTTGCCTGCTACTAAAATGGTAACAGTACTCATATTTGCCCTTTTTTGCCCACAGCCTCTTGGAGCCGGCTCGAAAAGAGTGATTTTGGGTTGTTTGCTGCGGGCGTGGGGCTTGGAAACAACGCTCGGGGTGGCGAGGCGCCCAGAATTCGGTAGCAAGGAGGGCGTTCCTCGGCTGTGTCAGGAGTGTCCCTAGGTGCCGGCACATAAGGAACGTCCCTAACTGCCGGAAGGGGGCGTCTGCCGTGGCAGGCGCCCCCTTCCGGATGTGGGAAGTTCGTGCTGTGGGTTACTTGTCGGTGCCCAGCTTGTGCGGCTTGAGAGCGAGCGCATTGACGAGCGCGTCGGTGGCAGACTTGACGGCTGCCGGCTGCGGATCATTAACGTGATCCTCGGGATGCACGGGCAGGTCCTTCTTGACGGCATCGTGGATGAGCTTAAGGTACTCGGTCACACCCGTGTTCGAAAGGTGCGTGCCGTCGCCATCGAACAGATCGTTGCGGTTGGCACTGTATCCGTACCAGTCGATAACGCGCACGTTCTTGTAGCGCGTAGCGGCGTTGGCGATGGCCTGATTGGTAGAGGCAACCCACGGCTGCGGGCTGCGCGTGTTCACAAACACCACAATACGCTTATCTCCCGCATCGGCCATGATGGCGTCGATCTGGTCGTCGGTTACCAAGCCGTTGGTGCCCAGCGCAAAGACCACGATCTTGCCGGCAAGGTTCTGTTGGAGATAGCCCTCAAATGTCGCACGGCCCGCATCAAACTGGCGGCCCTTTTCGGCATCGATATGGCTGTGCGGGAACACGCCGTCAAAGGTGTCCACGGCACGCAGTGACACGGAGTCACCGATCATCAACAGGTCGTAGGAGCCATCGGGGAAGCCGTCGTTGTCCTTGTCGGTGTCGTCGGCCGCCTGCTGGTCGGTGGGCGCGGTGTTCTTGGCTTCCTTGTTGAGGACTTCGGCGCCCTCACCGCTCAGTGCGGAGGTCTCCGGCACAAAGATCAGGCCGCCCAGTGCAACGACCAACACGACGGCGCAGGCTGCGCAGACAGGGACGTGCGCGCGTGCCCAGTTGGCGGGCGTGGTGATGCCATCGCGGAACTCGGATACGGTGCGCCCAAAGGCGCCCTTTCTAAACGGCGTCTCGATAAAGCGATATGAGCATTCGGCCACGGCGACCACCAGCAGCACCTGCAAAATGTACTGCCACCAGGGTGTATCGTTGATGTTGGCGACCGGGTTCATGAGCAACAGCAGCGGATAGTGCCACAGGTAGATGCTGTACGAGCGCTTGCCAACCCACACGAGCGGCTCGGCGGACAGCGCGCTGGCAACCATTCCCTGGGGCTGCACGCAGGCCGCGATGACCATGAGCGTGAGGATCGAGCACAGCAGCGTGCCTCCGCGATACTGGAAGGCGGTGTAGCCGTTGGTGAGCGCGACCATGGCGGCAAGGCCAACCAGACCCACGACGCCCAACACATCGATGGATGCGGGCGAGGACCAAAAACGCACGAGGGCGCTCGGCTGTGCCGGGGCGGTCTCGGCTGATTCGTCGGCCTTCTCGCCAGGCTTGCCCTCGGCGTTCTTGCCGTGCTTGGCGGCGCCAGCCAGGCGATTGAACCCCAAACGATGAGCGAGACGCACCGGCGCCAGGTCGCGATCGGGGATAAAGGCCATCCAGGCGCCCAGCAGCAGCGAGAAGACGCGGGTGTCGGTGCCGTAGTACACGCGGCTGGGGTCGGCGGCGGGGTTATAAAGCACCATCATGGCGATGGCGGAGACAGCAGCCAGGCCCAGAACCACGCGGCGCGTGTTGGGCTTGCTCATGTGCATGGATACCATAGCGAGCAGCAGCGGGGGCCAAACCAGGTAGAACTGTTCCTCGATGGCGAGCGACCAAAAGTGCGTAAGCGGCGAGGGGTCGCCCAGAGCATTGAAGTACGAGACGTTTTGGGCAATCTGCCACCAGTTGTTGAAGAACAGCAGCGACGGCAGGATGTCGGGGCGCATCTTGGTGAGCATCACGTGGTTAAAGATGGTGCACAGCGCGCAGGTCACCACCACGACGGTCACCACGGCGGGGACCAGACGACGGATGCGGCGGATCCAGAAGCTCTTGAGGTCGATGCGGCCGGTCTTAGCGACTTCGTTGAGCAGCAAGCGCGTGATCAGATAGCCCGAAAGCACAAAGAAGATCGTGACGCCGAGCAGGCCGCCCTGAGCCCACGTGAGGTTAAGGTGATAGAGCACCACCGCGACGACGGCGAGCGTACGCAGGCCGTCGAGTGCAGGGATGTAGCGGGACTTGGGGCGAGCAGGCGTCTGCTCCGCGGCGGGAGTGTTGGCGCGGCCCGCGTTGTTGGCAGAAGCGCGATGGGGGCTCGCGGTGCGTCGCGGTTCGTTGGCACGGCGTTCGCCCTTCACGCGTTCGTGCGGCGCCGGCTCGTTGCCCGTGCGGCGTCGACCGCGCGAGCCCGATTGCGAGAGTTGTTCCATAAAACATCATCCAATGACGAGAATAATCAGCACGCCTTCATTGTAGCTGCCTGCTCCTGTGAATGCTTGCTGCTGGCGCAAGCTCAAGCGCGCGTCCACATCAAAGTGAACTAAAGTTATAGGGGGTGCGAGAGTGCACGATCGACGGTTGGCGGTGGGCATAAGGCCCGCAGATGAGGAGGTTTCCATGGCAGATCACGGCATCGTTGCGGTGTTCGGTAGCATGAACATGGACCTTTCGGTGGCGTGCGAGCGCATACCGCGTGCGGGCGAGACCGTCGGCGGCAGCGGGTTTATCACCAACGCCGGCGGCAAGGGCGCCAATCAGGCTGTAGCTGCCGCGCGTATGGGCGCGTGCACGCACATGATCGGCGCGGTCGGTCGCGACGCGTTCGGCGCGTCGCTCGTGGTGGGGCTCCAAGACGCCGGCGTGGACTGTGACTTTGTAGTGCATCGCGATGACGTGGAGACGGGAACGGCGACCATCATTCGCTGCGAGGGCGACAACCGCATCGTGCTGTCGCCGGGCGCCAACCATGCGCTTGCGGGCGCGGACGTTGCCTGCGCGTTGAGGCGTCTGGTGGCCCATGAGCTCGACGGCGGCGCCAGCGAGATTGCCCCGGCTGCCGGAAGCGTCTTTATCGCCCAGGGCGAATGCGACCTTGCGGCGACGGCCGAGGCGCTTGTTTGCGCTCACGAGCTGGGGTTCTATACGGTCTTTAATCCAGCGCCCGCCTGCGAGCTGCCTGCGGAGGTCTGGCCTGCGGTCGACCTGGTCTGTCCCAACGAGACCGAGTGCCAGGTGCTGACGGGTATCCTGCCCAAGGACGATGAGAGCTGCGTCGCCGCGCTCAAAGCCCTGCTTGCCAAGGGCGCCGGCGCCGCGGTCATCACGCTGGGCGGCGCCGGCTCAGTTACGCTCGGCGATGGCGGTGAGCTGCTG
>CATZTY010000021.1 GCA_958424475.1 uncultured Collinsella sp. | reverse complement strand
CCTGCTGAGCAGTAACGCGAGCGGTGGGGTCGGTCAGGATGCTGTACTGGATCTTCTTATCCTCGGCAGCGTACTCACCGTTGTACTCGGGGTTGGGAACCAGAGTGATCTCGGTATCGGAGATAGAGTCGTACATCCAGGGGCCGGAGCCGATCGGCTGCTTGGCGCGATCCTCCTCGCTCTGGGTGGCCGGGGTAACGCGGACGATGGCCAGACGATCCTTGAGCAGGGAGAAGTTGGGGACCTTGGTCTTGACCGTCACGGTGCTGGCGTCCTTGGCCTCGATGGACTCGAAGGGCTGGAAGAACGGAGCATAGGTAGCGGAAGCGGCGCAAGCGGTGTAGGAGGCGACGACATCGTCAGCGGTGACCTCGGTGCCATCGGAGAACTTGGCGCCCTTGCGGATGGTGACCTCGAAAGTGGTGTCGTCCACAGACTTGGGATCGTCGGTGGCGAGCTCGTTGAAGGTACTGTAGTCGTGGTAATCGATGCCGTAGAGACCCTCGACGACGTGCCAGTTAGCACCCAGGCCCACGGCGGAGCCGGTGCTGGCGGGATCGAAGCTGGACGGAGCGTAAGCGGAACCAGCGGTGATCACGCCGCCGCCACGGTTGGCGGAATCGGTGGAACCGGAAGCGGAACCCTCGTCGCTAGAGCTGCCACCGCAGCCGGTGAGGCCAAGCCCTGCGACAGCAGCGACGCTGCCGGTGAGGCCGAGGAACGAACGCCTGGACATACCCTTGTTGATGATGGCCATGTCTTCTCCTATAAATAGAGAATCTTACTCGGGAGCACCTAGACTTGCCCCCGCGCAACTTGCGGACGATATATACCTTACCTACCGACGAACCCAACTGAGGTGCCGCGCTCGGCGACCGATACATACATACGCTTGAACGGTATTTACTACCGTTCACCGAATTCGTTGACAAACGATTCGCCAGACAGTATGTATCGGCGAGGTGAGATATCAGTCTTCGTCAACCCGCAGGATAGCAGGGTTTTCGCTTGGGTTAGTCAAACGTTTTAGCGTTAATAAAACCCGAAACCAGCAGGCAATCATGGCGAAATAAATGGTTGAAAATCGCGCAATCATGTATATCAGTTGTTTAGGCTCGTGTTTAGTTATCGGAATGGCCAGCCGCCGCCTCGGCGCGCTCGGCATTCCATGCAACGAGCGCCTCGTGGACCGCCTTGGCAACATCGGCCGGTATGCCGCGAACTTCCGCGATCTCTTGCTCGCTCGCCGCGCGCAAACGCTTCATCGAGCCAAAATGGCGCATAAGGGCACGTTTTCTGGTGGGTCCCACGCCTGGAACGTCATCGAGTACCGAAACCGTCATGGCCTTGTCGCGCAATTCGCGATGGAACGTGATGGCAAATCGGTGGGACTCATCGCGTACCTGTTTAATTAGATAGAGCGAAGCAGACCCGGTCGGCAGCACGACGGGAGTCTCGTCCCAAGGCACAAAAACTTCCTCGTCGGCCTTCGCCAAGCCACAAACTGGTATATCGAGCCCAAGAGCCTCAAGCTGCTTGATCGCAGCGGTCAATTGCGGCTTACCGCCATCGACAACGAGCAAATCGGGGCGCGAGCCAAAGCGCTCGTCGGCCATGCGCTCGGGAGCATAGCGTCGTCCCAAAACCTCGGACATCGACACGAAGTCGTTTGCCTCGTCCAATTCGGCCTGAATTTTAAAACGACGGTACTGGCTCTTGTCGGCGCGTCCGTTGGTAAACACCACCATCGAGGCGACGGTAAAGGTGCCATGCAGTGTAGAGATATCGAAGCACTCGATACGCAACGGCGGCGATGGCAGCGCCAACGCACTTTCGAGCTCCAGGAGCGCTTGATTGGTGCGGTCGTCAGCGTAGCCCATTCGCATCATGTAGCGCATGAGGGCATGGCGCGCATTTTTGGATGCCATATCGAGCAGACGGTGCTTTTCGCCACGCTGCGGCCTATGGAGATGGCAGGAACGCTCACGCTTGCCTGCAAGCCACTCCCCCAGCGTCTCCGCATCCTCAAGCTCGACAGAGAGGTTTATCTCAGCTGGAATATCAGCCGTCTCGTCGTAATAGCGCTTAAGAAAGCCCGATTGAAGTTCCTCTTCGTCGACATCCAAACCCTTATCGAGAATAAACTCGCAGGTTCGAACCGTTCGACCCTCACGCACGACAAAGACGCAAGCGGCGGAGATGGTCTCCTCGCGATAGAAACCGATGACATCGATATCGACACTGGAGGGAAAAACGACTTGCTGACGGTCGTCCAGACCCCTGATGACCTCCAAACGACGTTTGACGCGGGCAGCGCGCTCAAAGTCGAGCGCCTCGGCGGCATCCGTCATCTCGGAGGTCAGCTCATCGACGACATCCTTGCGATGGCCCGACAAAAAGCGCTCGACACGCTTGACGTTCTTGGCATAGTCTGCCGGGGAAATCGCGCCGACACACGCACCCGGCCCGCGCCCGACATGGTAGTCAAAGCAGGGACGCCCGTTTTGCGCGCAAATCATATTGACGATGTCTTCCTCGCCCTTGTGGGACTCGATGATGCGGCGACAACGACGCCACTCCGCACAGGATGCAGAGCAGATGGGGATAACCTTGCGCAGCGTATCTATCGTCTCACGTGCCGCACGGCTATCGGTATAGGGTCCAAAATAGCGCGTTCCCAGCTTATGACGCTCACGCGTGTATTTGATAGCGGGATACAGGTCGCCCTTTGTAATGGCGATAAAGGGGTAGCTCTTGTCATCCTTGAGGTCGACGTTAAAGTACGGACGGTACTGGCCGATCAGGTTGCGCTCGAGTACAAGCGCCTCATGCTCGGTTTCGACAACGATGTAGTCAAAGCTCGCCACCAGCTGCATCATCAGCGGGATCTTTTGACGCTCATCCTGCAGTGTCACGTATTGACGCATGCGGGCGCGCAGGTTTTTCGCCTTGCCAACGTAGATGACATCGCCCTTGGCATCTTTCCAAAGGTAGCATCCGGGCTGCGTGGGAACGCGCGAAACCTGCTCGGCGAGTGTTGGAATGTTGTCGTGACCGGCCACGCGCACCTACTTGCGACGAAGCAGCGCCGAGACCTCGGGCATCTTAAGGACAACGGCAAGACCAAAGGTAACAGCAAGCGAGACGACACCCGCAACGCAAACGTAGCCAAGAGTAATCAGAATCGAGCCGCCAAGTGCCCCGACAAAGTGTTCAAGCGCCCACATGACGCCGGCGCCTGCGGCAGCACCCAGGCCACCGAGCAAAAGGCCAAAGAAACCGCCATGCAGGATAGATTTGACCTGAAGGCCACGCAGGCGACGACGCAGCCACCACAGCGAACAGCCGACCAAGATCACGTAGTCGACGACATACGAAAGCGCGATTGCCGGCATACCGAAGCCCAGCACAACGCCAAGCAGCAGAACCGAGCCGGCCTGGCCGATGGCGGAATACAGGCAATAGCGGCTATAGGGCTTCATGTCGAGCAAGGCAGAGAAGCTCTTCTGCATCAACACGACCACGCCGTAGAGCGGCAGCGAGAACGCCAGGTAGACAAGGAACTCGGACACCAGCGCCACGCCGGATTCATCGAACTTGCCGGCACAGTAGATCATGTTGAGCGGACGCGCGAAGACAATCAGGTACAGCGCGAACGGAATCAGGAAGAACAGCATCTGGGCGACGCCACGCGAAATGCCCGTGCGAACGCTGTCGTAATCCTTCTCCTGTGCGTCGTGAGAGAGCTCGGTATAGAGCGCCGTCGAAAGCGAGGCGGCAATCAGCGCGTAGGGCAGCGTGTACCACAGGCGCGCATAGGCGATGACGGAAGGACCCGTCTCGGGCTGGACTACCAGCGCGGCAGCGTTGGTGATAGAAGTCGAGACAAACATGCACACCGTGGCGAGCAGCGTCGGGATACCGAGCGCAATCGTCTGGCGCAGCGCGGGGTCCTTAAAGTCGATATGGATATGGGGATGCACGCCGTGCTTGCCAAGCGCGGGGATCTGACATGCCATCTGAACAAAGACACCGAGGGTCGTACCGGCCGCAATCAAGATGATGCCGGCACGTTCACCAAACTGTGCGGACACGGGCGCAAAACCCATAAAGCTCGCAATGACGATCACATTGTTGAGGACCGGGGCAAACGTCGACCAGAAGTAGTCGCGGTGTGCGTTGAGAACGCCCGAGAACACCGAACCCAAACCATAAAACAGAATCTGGATGGCAAAGAAACGGAACATGAACGCAGCGGTATCCATGCTGCCGCCGTCACCCGAAAGGAACGATTGCGTCCAGATAAAGCCCGGGGCGAACACGGTCCCCAGCAACGAAATGCCACCCAGCACCAAAAGCAGAATGCCGAGCAGGTTGCCCACGTACTCGTTCGAGGCCTCGCGACCCTGCTCACGCCTCACGCCCATGTACACGGGCAAAAACGCCGTCACGAGCATGCCGCCCATCACGAGTTCGTAGAGCATATTGGGCAGGTTGTTGGCGACCTGATAGGAGGACGAGAGTAGCGACATGCCGATAGCGGCCGCCATTGCCCACGTGCGGATAAAACCGGTGACGCGAGACACGATGGTCAGGATGGTCATAAGCCCGGCGGAACGACCAACCGTGGAGTAGTCCGACGAGCCCATGTCGTCAGTGTCATCTCGCGACGAAGAAACTTCGGATGAGGGTGTCTGAGGCGCAGATTCTTTTGCAAAATGAGCTCCGCGCTTCAATTCTTCCTGCGGCATCGCTCAGTCCTCTCTCGTGATCGCGGCAACCGTCGCCCCGCAAAATGCAATTAAATCATCGGGTGCAAGCTCGAGCTGATAACCACGCTTGCCTCCCGAAATAAAAATGGTATCCCAAAGGACGCATGTCTCATCAATGAGCGTCCGGTAGCGTTTTTTCATGCCGACCGGGCTGCAGCCGCCGCGAACGTAGCCAGTCGCCGCAAGCAAATCCTTCACATGCATCATGGCCAAGGACTTCTCCCCCGCGGCACGCGCGGCGGACTTTAGATCGAGCTCGTCGGCAACAGGGATACAGCACACGACATAGTCGTTGGACGGTGTCACGCAGACCAAAGTCTTAAATCCTTGACCGGGCTCCTCGCCAAGCTGCTCCGAAATCGCGACCCCCAGGCCCACCGACTCATCACCATCGTCTTCATACGTATGTAGAACATAGGAAATGCCGGCGCTTTCCAACTCGCGCATCGCATTGGTTTTTGGCGTCTTTACAGCCTTTGCCATGACATATCCTTTCCCTCGCATTCGGACGCAAGGATTAAGTATATGTCCAATTCGGCTGCATACGTCACTTCGGCACAGCAAGCGCCATCGAATCACAAGGAGTCGATGGCGCCCATAAACTGAATCGCCTATTTATTGAGCATCAAGTTGAGCCTGACGCTCCCGGTCACGCCTGAGCAACGGCGCCAAAAACTTGCCCGTATAACTCTGCGGACAGTCCGCAACCTGCTCCGGTGTGCCCGAAACCACGACGGTTCCGCCGCCGTTACCGCCCTCGGGACCCATATCGATCAGGCGGTCGGCAACCTTGATGACATCAAGGTTGTGCTCAATCACCAGCACCGTGTTGCCCGCATCGACCAAGCGCTGCAGCACATCGAGCAGCTGGCGGACGTCCTCAAAATGAAGGCCGGTCGTCGGTTCGTCCAAAATATAGAACGTCTTGCCCGTCTGACGTCGATGAAGCTCCTTGGCGAGTTTCACACGCTGCGCCTCGCCGCCCGAAAGCGTCGTGGCGGGCTGGCCCAGGCTCACGTAGCCCAAGCCTACATCGTACAGTGTCTGGAGCTTTCGCTTGATCTGCGGGATATTCCCAAAGAAGGCCAGTGCCTCGGCCACGCTCATGTCAAGTACGTCCGAGATGGTCTTGCCACGGTAGGTGACCTCGAGTGTCTCGCGGTTGTAGCGTTTACCGCCGCAAACTTCGCAGGGAACGTAGATATCGGGAAGGAAGTGCATCTCGATCTTGATCTGTCCGTCGCCCTTGCACGCCTCACAGCGCCCGCCACTCACATTAAAGGAGAAACGACCCGGCGAGTAGCCGCGCGCCTTCGACTCCGGCGTACTCGCAAACAGCGCGCGAAGATCATCCCACAGGCCGATATAGGTAGCAGGGTTGGAGCGCGGCGTGCGGCCAATCGGCGACTGGTCGATATCGATAACCTTATCGATACACTCGATGCCCTCGATTTTCTTATACGGACCCACAGGGCGCGTCGAACGGTGAATGACATTCGTAAGGGCAGGCGCAATGGTGTCGGTAACCAGGGAGCTCTTGCCCGATCCCGACACGCCGGTAACAACCGTAAGCGTACCAAACTCGATCTTGGCAGTAACGTTTTTGAGGTTGTTGGCTCGAGCGCCCGTAATTTTAAGGCAGCCGCGACCGGGCTTGCGCCGTTCATCAGGAACCCGGATCATTCGTTTGCCGGTCAGATAAGCGCCCGTCATCGACTCAGGACACGCCATGATATCGGCAGGCGTTCCCGCCGCGACTACGTGACCGCCGTTGACGCCGGCGCCGGGCCCCATGTCAATCACGTAGTCGGCGGCACGGATTGTATCCTCGTCGTGTTCGACGACGATAACGGTATTGCCGATATCGCGCAGGCGCTCGAGCGTCTTGATCAGGCGCTCGTTGTCACGCTGATGAAGACCGATCGAGGGCTCATCCAGAATATAGAGCACGCCCATGAGACCCGCGCCGATCTGCGTGGCGAGGCGAATACGCTGTGCCTCGCCACCAGAAAGCGTCGCCGAGGCACGATCGAGCGTCAGATAGTCGAGTCCAACATCGACCAGAAAACGCAAGCGCTCCAGGATTTCCTTGACGATGCGCCCGCCGATAAACTGTTGGCGCTCGGTGAGCTCCAGGCCCTCAAAAAACTCGAGCGACTCACGGCACGACAGGCAACAAACCTCGTAAATGGACTTGCCGCCCACGGTGACGGCGAGCATCTCAGGGCGCAAACGAGCGCCGTGGCAGCTCGAGCACGGTTCCTCGCGAATGTACTTCTCCAAGCGCGCCTTGGTGTTCTCGTTCGTCGTCTCGGTATAGCGTTCGTACAGGATGTTGCGAACGCCCGAAAACTTGGTATCCCACTGGCTGCGACGTCCGTCGAGCTTTTGGTAGTCGACCGAGATCTTCGTATCGCCCAGGCCATCCAAGAATGCACGACGCACGCGAGGGGGCAAGTCCTCCCACGGCGTATCGGTGCTCACCTTAAAGTGTTTGCAGACCGCAGCAAAAATCTGCGGATAGTAGTTCGAATTGCCAAACAGGCTACCAAAGACTCCGTCGGCAATGGACTTCGAGGGGTCCTCGATCAGCGCCTCGGCATCAACGGTTTTCTTAAAGCCCAGGCCGTCGCACTCAGGACATGCGCCATAGGGAGCGTTGAACGAAAAATCACGCGGCTGAAGATCGTCAATGGAGTGTCCATGCTCCGGGCACGCCAAGGCCAACGAATACTCCAGCAGCTCGCCCTCGGTCCCCTCGGGAGCATCACGATCGGGCAGCATATACACGTTTACATTGCCGTGAGCCAGCGCGGTCGCCTGCTCAACAGACTCGGCGATACGGCCCAGAGAATTCTCACGGATCACGATACGGTCAACCACGACCTCAATGTCGTGTTTGAACTTCTTGTCCAGGTCGATCGGATCATCGAGCGAGCGCACTTCGCCGTCGACACGCACGCGGCTAAAGCCCTCGGCGCGAAGGTCCTCAAACAGTTTGGTGTACTCGCCTTTTCGCCCGCGCACCACCGGTGCCAGCACAAACGCGCGGCGACCCTCCCCCGCCGCCAAGACTTTGTCGGCAACCTGGTCGGTCGTCTGACGCTCAATGACGCGGCCGCATTCGGGACAGTGCGGGGTGCCCACACGGGCGAACAGCAGGCGCAGATAGTCATAAATCTCGGTTACGGTGCCAACCGTCGAGCGAGGGTTTTTAGACGTCGTCTTTTGGTCGATCGACACCGCCGGCGAAAGGCCGTCGATTGAATCCAGGTCGGGTTTGTCCATCTGGCCCAAGAACTGGCGCGCATAGCTCGAAAGGCTCTCGACGTATCGACGCTGGCCCTCGGCATAGATAGTGTCAAATGCCAGCGAACTCTTGCCCGAGCCAGAAAGACCGGTAATGACCACGAGTTGGTCACGCGGAATGGAAACATCGATATCACGGAGGTTGTGCTCACGAGCGCCGCGAATAACGATAGAAGAATCAGACATGGAAGCTCCTTGCCTCCTATTGCATCGAATCATACTGCCGATGAGTTTAGCGCACTCGACGCGCACAGATGTTCGTAATACAAGATTCGCAGACCTTTAGCTTTGCGTATCGGGTGCTTTGTTTCTCGAAATGCCGTGGAAAGGTTACAGTAATCTACTACTGAACTTAATTTGCTGTAACAGAGGAACGTCCATGACCGAAGATATCCCCCTTGAAATCACTTCGAGCGACATGGCCAATCTGCCCATATTCATCGCCGTCCTTATCGTGGCCACCGTCGTCGTGCGCGTGTATTTTTCAATCAAACACAATGAAAAGCCGCCCATTGCCCGCGTCTTTTGGTGCGCGACGCTCCTCATCCCGCTCGGCGTGGTAGCTGCATGGATTACGAATCAATTGCTCGTAAATGAGGACAGTTCCCTATGGGTCCTTTCTTATTCGGCGCTCGGTGCTGCCGCCGTTATACTTCTTGTCGAGCCCTTGGTTTCGGGACTTATCGACCAAACCGATCTTGCGACGGGAACGGTTGCCTGTATTTGCCGTGACATCCTTGTCATCGCCGCTGTTTCAGCGCTCTCGTTCGTTTCACTTGAAATTGCCTGCAACGAAACGTTCTATCGCATTCCCGCCAACTCATTCGGGTTTTCCGTCGGGCTGCTCGCGACGGTTCTGCTCTCCCTTTATTTGCTGGGACAGCGTCATGGAGGCGTCATGGCCCTCGTGCCCGTCGCCTGTTGCATCCTTGGCATTGCCGAGCACTTCGTCATAACGTTTAAAGGCGAGGCCATCCTGCCAAGCGATATCTTGGCCCTTGGCACCGCAATGGAAGTGAGCGAGGGATACGAGTTTACCTTTACCGCCGGAATCGTAACCTCTCTAGCCCTGCTGGAGATTTCCCTGGGGCTTCTTTCGCTTATCCGACCGAGAAAGCTCCGTACGCCCACCCATGTCTTCCCCGCAATCGCCGCTAACCTCTGCGCTTTTCTGCTAGTGACCGTTGTGGGGCTCTCGGGCTTTTCCAGCATCGACTTGGAGCAGGCGCTGAATTTTGGATTTGACCGTTGGCAGCCCATCACCACGTATGCGTCTCAGGGCTTTATCACTTCGTTCACCGAAATGGTCAACGAGTTGCCCATTGAGAAGCCCGAAGACTATACGCCCGATGAGGCGCAGAGCATCGAGCAGGAGCTCGCCGCCACCTACGACAGCACGTATGGCTCGAGCGAGCAGCGCGCGGCGGCCGTTGCCCAGTTCAATGAAATCAAGCCGACGATTGTTGCCGTCATGAACGAGAGTTTTAGCGACCTTTCGTGCTTTGAGCAGCTCCAGGCGGCCGGGTACACCGGCCCCGCATTCTACAACTCGCTTCCCGACACACTTGTTCGCGGCACCATGCTCGCTTCGGTCACCGGTGGCGGAACGGCAAACTCCGAATTCGAATTTTTGACCGGAGCGACAACGGCCTTTGTCGGATTAGGCAAAATCCCCTATCAGCTATATCAGATGAATGGTGTCAACAGTCTGGCAAAGGACCTTAAGGAGCTTGGGTATACCGCTACCGCTATGCACCCGCAAAACCCCGTCAACTACCATCGAGATAAAATCTATCAGCAGCTGGGCTTTGGAGACTTTCTTTCAATCGGCGATTTCGAAGGTGCGTCCTGTTACCATGCCGGCGTATGCGACTACGCCACCTACGACAAGATACTCGACCTGCTTAGAACCGACGAAGCGCCGCAGTTCATCTTTGACGTCACGATGCAAAATCACGGCGGCTACGACTATGGCACCGTTCCCGCCGAAGAGCTGACAAACTATTGGGTCGAGGGAGCCAGCGAGGGCGCCAATAGCGCACTCAACA
>CATZTY010000020.1 GCA_958424475.1 uncultured Collinsella sp. | reverse complement strand
TCTCGTGGCGCAGCTTAATGAGCTCGGCACGCATCTGGTTGCGCAGCTTGGCGTCCAGGTTGGACAGCGGCTCGTCCATCAGGAAGACCTTGGGGTCACGCACGATGGCGCGGCCGATAGCGACACGCTGACGCTGGCCGCCCGAAAGCGCCTTGGGCTTACGGTCGAGGTACTCGGTGATACCCAAGATCTCGGCAGCGGAGCGAACCTTACGGTCGATCTCGTCCTTGGGGACCTTCTTGAGCTCAAGCGTAAACGCCATGTTCTCGTACACCGTCATGTTGGGGTACAGAGCGTAGCTCTGGAACACCATGGCGATGTCACGATCCTTGGGCGCCACGTCGTTGACGCGCTTGCCGTCGATGAGCACGTCGCCCGAGGTAATGTCCTCCAGGCCGGCGACCATGCGCATCGTCGTGGACTTACCGCAGCCAGACGGGCCAACGAGGACGATGAACTCCTGGTCGTGAACGGTGAGGTTGAAGTCCTCAACAGCGAGCACGCCGTCCTCGGTAACCTTGAGGTTGTGCTTCTTCTCCTCGGTCTTCTTCTTTTTGCCGAAGAAGCCCTTCTTTTTGGACTCGGTGTTGGGATACACCTTCTGAACATGCTTGAGAACGATCTCGGCCATGTCTTTACCTTTCGATATGCGGCGCCATGTTGAGGGCGCCGCAGAAACTTGCAAAACAGTTACGGCATCAGCCCTTGACGGCACCTGCCACCACGCCGTCGATGATGTACTTCTGGCAGAGGATGTACATGATGACGATGGGGATAACAACCATCATGATGCAGGCCATCATGGGACCGAGCTCGACGTGGCCGTAGCCGCCGCGGAAGTACTGGATCAAGATAGGAATGGTCTTGTACTTGGTGGAGTCGAGGGTGAGGTAGGGCAGCAGATAGTCGTTCCAGACCCACATGGTCTCGAGGATGCCGACCGAAAGATAGGTGGGCTTCATGATGGGAAGGACGATCTTAAAGAACACCTGGACCGGGTTGCAGCCGTCGATCATGGCCGCCTCTTCGATCTCGAGCGGAATGTTCTTTACAAAGCCGGCGAACATAAAGACCGCCAGGCCCGCGCCAAAGCCAAGATAGATAAAGCAGATGTTGAACGGCGTGTTGAAGCCGATGCGGTCCGCCAAATTGGACAGCGTGAACATGAGCATCTGGAAGGGCACGACCATCGAGAAGACGAACAGGTAATAGAAGAAGTTCGAGATCTTGTTGTTGACACGAACCACATACCAAGCGCACATGGAGCAGCACACCAAAATCAGAACGACCGACGTGACCGTGATGATGAGCGAGTACATAAACGCCGAGGCAAAGCCCTGCTCGTTAAGAGCGTGCACGTAGTTTGCAAGGCCGTTGAACGTCTCGGGCGTGAGCAGATCGAACGCTGTGGTGGTGCTGATTGCGGTCGCTTTCTTAAAGGAATTGAGCGCGATCATGAACACGGGGTAGATCCACGCGAGCGACAGAATCGTAAAGAAGATTGAGAGCGCGCGGTTGATAACCTTATCGCGTTTCATTACTGCTGCACCTCCTTGGACCTCGTGGCCTTAAGCTGAATCATGGAGATGGCTACGACCAGGATGCAGAAGATGACTGCCTTGGCCTGGCCAATGCCCTGCCATGCGATACCGGCACGAGAATAGAACGTGTTGTAGATGTTCAGGGCGAGCATCTCGGTGGAGTGCGCGGGGGCGCCGCCGGTAAGGGCGAGGTTCTGGTCGAACAGCTTAAAGCCGTTGGTGATGGACAGGAACAGGCAGATGGTGATGGTCGGCATCAGGTTAGGGATCTTAACCTTCCAAAACGTCTGCCATGCCGTAGCGCCGTCGACCTTGGCGGCCTCGATGTAGTCGGACGGAATGGACTGCAGACCAGCGATGTAGATGATCATCATGTAGCCGACCTGCTGCCACAGGGTCAGGATGATAAGGCCCCAGAAGCCAGCAGCAGAGTTAAGGGCGATGAGCTGGGCGCCCACGTTGGAGAGCAGGCAGTTGATCAGAATCTGCCAAATGTAGCCCAGCACGATGCCGCCGATCAGGTTAGGCATAAAGAAGATCGTACGGAAGATGTTGGTGCCTTTGAGCGCCTTGCGGGTGAGCGCCTGCGCAATGGCCAGGGCGATCACGTTGATGAGCACCGTCGACAGGAAGGCAAACGCCACGGTAAAGAAGAACGACGTGGAGAACTGCGGATCGGACAGCGCGCGCACGTAGTTCTCGATACCGACAAAGTGCGCGTTACTAATGATAATAAACTGGCAGAACGAGAGATAGAAGCCCTGGATAAAAGGGATCACGAACCCGATCATAAACGCCAGGCACGTGGGCAGCATAAAGAGCGGCCACCAGCGCTTGAGTGCTTTGCCCATAAAAGGGTCCTTTCAATATGCAGGGGGCGGGCAAACCAACGTCTGCCCGCCCCCTGTCGCTAATCAGATAGCTTGGGCAGCAACTGCTTACTCGGAAGCGGCCTTCTCGGTCTTCCAGCCATCGACGAAGGCGTTCTTGACGCCGTCCCACTTGCTGTTATCGGCAGCGTAGGCAATCAGAGCCTGCTTGAGGTTCTTCTTCCACTCCTCGGAGGGAATGTAGACGAAGTCCCAAGCGACGGTCTTCTTGCCGTCCTTGGCCATGGCAACGGCCTGCTGCGAGAAGACGTTGGTGGTCTCCTTGGCGCTCTTGAACGGAGCGGTCAGACCCATCTTGTCGGCGATGATGCTGGTCGGGGTGTCAGCGGTGACGCACCAATACATGAAGTCCTCGGTGGCCTTCTGGGCATCCTCGGAAGCCTGGGAACTGACGCACCAGTAGTTCTCGCCGCCGGAGCACAGGCCCTGGTTCTCCTCGCCGTCAACACCGATGTAGATGGGCATCATGCCAATCTGATCGTCGGTCATGCCGGCCTTGACGAGGTCAGAGTAGGCCCAAGAGCCGTTCTGGTAGAAGACGGCCTTGCCGGTTGCGAACTCGTTGGTGGCGTCGTCGCCGGTCTTGGAAGCAAGCTGCGAAGGATCGCAGGTGGAGTCGGTGATGTACAGGTCGAAGATCTGCTTGTAGTTGTCGAGGAACTCACCCTTGATCTCGTCGTCCTCCTGGTTGTGCTCCTTCTCAAACTCGTAGTAGAGCGGCATGTTGGCAAGGTGGGTGGTGTAGCGCCAGCTGGAGGAGTCGTCCATGCCGGCGGAAGTGAAGGCACCCTCGACACCAAGCTCGTCCTTGCGGGCCTGGATGTCATCGGCACAAGCCTTCAGCTTGTCGAAGGAGTTGATGTCCTCGGCCTTGTAGCCAGCCTTCTCGAGCAGCTGCTTGTTGTAAATAATGCCGAAGCTCTCCTGAACCCAGTCGATGCACACATCCTTGCCGTCGGACTGCAGAGCCAGGGAGTCGTCAATGAGCTCACCGCGGAGCTTGGTATCGGACAGGTCGGCGCAGTAATCCTTCCAGTTCTTAAGACCGGTGGGGCCGTTGACCTGGAACAGGGTCGGAGCGGAGCTCTTGGACATCTCGGACTTGAGCTTCTCCTCGTAGGTGTTGGAGGCAGCGGTCACGATCTTGACCTCGACGCCCTTCTCCTTCTTATAGGCCTTGGCGATCTCCTTCCACTCCTTGTCGACCTCGGGCTTGAATTGGAGGAAGTAGACCTCGGCAGCGTCACCAGAAGCAGAGGAGCCGGAGCCGGCAGAACCGCCGCAACCCACGAGGCCCAAACCAAGAACCGCAGCCGCGGAACCAGCAAAGCCCAGGAACTGCCTTCTGCTCATTTCGTTCTTCATTACAATCCACCCTTTCACACCGTGGCGGCACCCTTTGCCGCCGCCTTCGGAGATTGGCTCGGGGACTTTGCCCCTTTTGCTGATTTGTACGATACGCTATTTGGCTAGTTGTTTGAACAAGTATTACTAGAGCGGTAGAAAAACTTCGGTGAACGGTAATTTCAACTTGATACTTGACAAGTTTTGTATAAACAATTATTTGTTATCGAATGCAGAGAAAACGCCCGGTCAAGCCGATACATCGTCGGTTTGACCGGGCATTTTCGCTTTGAGGGCATGAGTCTCGTCAGGCTGCGAGCTAGCCGGTTATCGCTTGGAGTTGACGCGGTAGTGGAAGATCTCGGGATGCGTGCGAGTGTGCGTCACCTCGAACAAGATGCCGTCCGAGGTGTACGACTGACTCTCCATAACGGCGACGCAATTGTACTTGCCAAGGTCCAAGTAGCTGCAGTCCTCATCGTTGGCGAGCTCGACACTCACCGTACGACGGCTCGCCATCACTTTGACGCCGCGTTTGTGCTCCAGATAGCCGTAAATAGAATCTGCCGCGATCTCGGGAGTCAGGCCCTTGGCGATCGACGCCAAAAAATAGCCATGGTCCACTTGGCGCGCGTTGCCGTTGAGGCTTCGGACACGCACTACGCGAATCAGCTCCTCGCCCACCTTAAAGCCCAGGTGACGAGAGAGTTGCTCGGTGCAGACCAGATGTTCAAAAGACTTAACGTCCGTCGATGCAACGGCATTGTTGCGCTTTGCGAACTCGCCAAACGACTCAACCTCTTCGAGTGCGCCCAACATGTCGGTTTCGCCCTTAAGCCAAATAACGCGCACGCCCTTGCCGTGTATGGGCTGCACAAACATCCCGTCGGACAGCATACCCAAGGCGCGACGGACGGTATTGCGAGTGCATCCGAACTCCGCGGTCAGCTCGGCTTCGGTTGGCAGCATCTCCTGAAACGCATAGGTCCCATTAATGATGCGCGAGCGTATTTCTCGGTAGATTCCTTCGTATATCGCTTTTGGCATTGTTTCACCTCTACATTATTCATTTCCGGCTAGGCACGATAGCATTTCTTAAAGTTGTTTAAACCGAATATCGGTAAAGCGACAGGATTTAACCGTTGACGGTTTCTGTCATGCCCAAATCGGTTTCGCTCAAAACTGCCGGTACGACAATCGTCTGGTCCTCTACAATGAATCCATTGTTTAAACGTTTCCCCACGCGCAACGCGCCTCGATATTCGGAAGGCAGAACATGCTGCAAAAAATCCAACGCTTTGGCGGGGCAATGTTCGCGCCCGCCATGCTGTTTTCTATATCAGGCCTCATGGTCGGCGTCTCCGCTCTCGCAACGACTGCGGACATCGTCGGCGATCTCGCCGTATACGGAACCCCTTGGTACGTTTTTTGGACCATCATCCAGCGCGGCTCGTGGACGGTCTTTAAACGCCTCCCGCTCCTTTTTGCCGTAGCGCTGCCCATCGGCCTTGCCCAAAAACAACCGGCTCGTTGCTGCCTCGAGGCTCTCGTCGCCTATTTTGCCTATTGCTTCTTTTTGAGCGAAATCATTAAGCTGAGCGGAGACAATCTTGGACTTAAGTACCCGTCGTCTTTGACCTCCGCTAGCGGCATCACCATCATCGACGGCATCAAGACGCTCGACACCGGCATTATCGGCCCGCTGGCGGTATCGGCAACCGTCGTCGCCATCCATGACCGCTTCTACGATGCCAAGGTTCCCGATTGGCTCGGTACCTTCTCGGGCTCCTCGCTGGTCTACCTCATCAGCTTTTTTGCCGTGTTCGCCCTTGCCGCCATCTCGGCCGCCATCGTGCCCTTCGTATACGCTGTGACCGAAACGCTGCGCCATGCACTTACGAGCGTCGGCCCCTTTGGCGTGGGCATCTTTGTGCTTTTGGAGCGAGCGCTCGAGCCCATGGGGCTGCACCACCTGCTCTACATGCCGATCTACTACGACAACCTGGTCATTAACGACGGCATCTACGCCACGTGGAGCAGCTTGCTCCCCATCCTCTCCCATAGCACGCGCCCCCTTAATGAACTTGCGCCGTGGGCCGGTTTTACCGCCACCGGCTGGGTCAAGCTCTTTGGCCTTCCCGCCATCGCAGCCGCGTTCTACTCCACCGCAAAACCAGAGCGCCGCGCCGGCCTTAAGGTCATCCTTTTGCCCGCCATCGTCGCCTCGGTGGTTTGCGGCGTTACCGAGCCACTCGAGTTTCTCTTTATGTTCACCCACCCCGGGCTCTTTTTTCTCTACGCCGTCTTATCGTCTTGCCTTGCCACAACCATGAATCTCTTTGGCATCGTCGGCATCTTCTCGGGCGGCCTGATTGAGATGGCAGCCTTCAACTTTATTCCGCTCATGCGCACGCATGCCGGTGCCTATCTTTTGGCGCTCGGTATCGGCCTTGCCTTTAGCCTCATCTTTTTTGTTAGTTTTCGAGCACTCATCTTGATCTATGACCTTAAGACGCCGGGCCGCGAGGATCATGTCGCCAATCGCGCGGCAATCGATTGTTTAACGGGAAGCGACTTTGCCAAAGAGCAATCTCCCAATGACGAGGTCAATAGTCGATCCGATCAAGATCACGTCCTCGCTGAGCGGGTAATTCAGCTTTTAGGTGGCGTTGGCAATATCGTGGGCGCAACCAACTGCGCCACGCGCCTGCGCGTCGAGGTCGCAGACCCTTCCATCGTTGCAGATAACGCGTCGTTTGTCGCGGTGGGCGCCAAGGGCCTCATCATTACGGGCAAGACCGCCCAGGTGATTATCGGCATCTCCGTTCCCCGCGTTAAAGAGCATTTTGACCAGATCATGGGCCTCGAGCCGGAATTTGTGCCCACCACCTCGGCCTCCCCTGCCGCCAGCGCAGCCCATAAGCGCGGCGCTATTTGCTTCTTCGATATCGACGGAACGCTCGCCTGGCAAGACCCCAGGCTCGCCCAAGACCTTCCCGAAGACGAGCGGGACCTCTCCCCCTATCCCAACGAGGCGGTTTCGCAGGCAATCCGCGAGTTTGTCGCCAACGGCAACATGGCCTTTATCTGCACGGGACGCACCCTGAGCTGCATCCACCCCAAACTTCTTGAGCTGCCCTGGACCGGCATCGTCTGTCTTGCGGGCGGTTACGCCGAGATCAACGGACACGCAATTCGCGATCTGTCGATGACACCCAGCATGCTGCAGCATCTTGCCCCCTATCTTGAGCAATCGGGCGAGGTCATCCGCTTTGAGGGCCTCAACGGCGTCGTGCGCATGAGTGCCGATGCGCCCGATGCTCCCGGATACGCGCGCACCCTGGGCGACGCAGTCACGCAGCTGCAACATTACAGTGTCTACAAGATCTTGATGTCTACATCACTCGCCAACCACATCGCTCAAGATAAGGCACTTGAGCCGCTACTGTGCTTTAACGAGCTCGAACTCGAGGTAACCGAAATCTCGCCCCGCGAATGCACGAAGCGCGGGGGCATCCAGTCTGTACTCGACGCCCTCGATCCCCACCACGGAACCGTATACGGCATCGGCGACGCCAGCAATGACGTCTCGCTGATGAACGCCGTCGATGTCGGTATCGCCATGGGCAATGCGCCGGACTATCTCAAGGATAAGGCCGATTACGTGACCGACACCGTCGATCACGACGGTGTCGTTGCGGCGCTCGAGCATTTTGGGCTGATTTAGGCGCGCTCCATCAAACGCACGCCCGTTGTCCCAAATCGCCAAAACTGCCGCGCCAAACGCCCTAATGTGGCAATATGTTGTCTGCATATTGCATCAACGCAACCTCAGAAAGAATGCGAGAACCCGTGTCCAGTCCGTTTACCAGCTTTTTAGCCCAGCACTTTGACCAGATTAACGACTATCTGGCCACGTTCTTTGACGGACAGGCGACCTCTGCCGATATCGAGCGCTACCTGTATGCGCCGCTCTCGGCTTTTACGGCCAACGCCGGCAAGCGCCACCGCCCGCTTATCTGTATGCTCGCCGCAACCGCAGTGGGCGGTAGCTTTGAGAGCGCCCGCAGCGCCGCGGCAGCCATCGAGCATTTCCAGTCGGGCGCGCTGATCCACGACGACATCGCCGACAACGGACAGCTTCGTCGAGGCAAGCCCTGCATGCACCTTACCGAGGGCACGGGCCTTGCCATCAATTGCGGCGACCTGGCGCTCACTATGGTCACCAAGACGGTTCTCGACGACCCCACGCTGGAGTCCGACGTGAAGCTGCGCGTGCTCCACGAGCTTACCGAGATGATCGTCCGCACCATCGAGGGTCAAGCGCTCGACCTGGGTTGGGTCCGTGACGGGCGCTTTGATATCTCGGTTGATGACTACCTGGACATGGCGACGCACAAGACCGCGTTTTACAGCGGAGCCACGCCGCTTGCCGCCGGAGCCATTATCGGCGGCGGCAGCGATGAGCAAATCGAAGCGCTGCGCGCCTTTGGCCTGCACACAGGCCTTGCCTTTCAGATTCAGGACGACCTGCTCAACCTTGTCGGCACTAAGGAAGCCGCCAACAAGGACTTCCGCACCGACATCACCGAGGGCAAGCGCACGCTTGTCGCCGTACACGCCCTCTCTGATGAGCGCCACCACGACGAGGTCGAGGCGATTCTTTCCTCGGGCACCGATGATCCCGCGCAGCTCGCACGCGCCGTGGAGATCTTCCAGGAGACCGACTCCATCGATTACGCCCACACTTACGCGCTCGACCTGACCGCTAAGGCCAAAGCGGCCATCGAGAACGTTGAGCTTGATCCGCACGCACGCGAGCTGTTCCTCTCCATGGCAGATTTCTTTGTGGAGCGTCTTAACTAACGGGGGTTATAAAACCTGTCAGCAGCGTATTTAGGCACAACTTGCTACACTGTTGAGTGCATGTTTATGCATCCCTTTGCGTTGTCTATCCGACAGACGCTCAAATAGTACGAATGGTACGCCGAAAGGGGTTCGTTCATGGAACCTATTACAACGGGCATGCAAGGAGCAGCCGTCGAGGACGTGCAGTCTCGTCTCCTGCAGCTCGGCTACACGATTGATGCCGCCGAAGTCACCGACAAGTACTTTGGAGCCACCACTGAGCAGGCCGTCAGCACCTTCAGGCTCGACAGCGGCCTTGCTGCCGGTCATGCCGTCGATATCCCCTGCTGGAGCGCCCTTGTAGACGCTTCGTATAAGCTGGGCGACCGCACTCTCTATCTGCGCATGCCCAATTTCCATGGCGCCGATGTGCAGGCCCTGCAGCGCGCTCTCAACGTTTTGGGCTTTGCCTGTGGCGAAGACGACGGCTACTTTGGTCCGCATACCGAGGCCGCCCTGCAGCAGTTCCAGGAAAATGTCGGCCTGTTTGCCGACGGCATGGCCTTCCAGGACACCTACGCCTACATCAACCGCCTGCACCATGTGTGGGAGGGCAAGCCCTCGGTCACCGAAGCCGAGTCCCGTATCGGTTTTGCTCGCGCCGCCAACGTGCTCGAGCGCTTCCAGATTGCCGTTATCGGCGAGGACCCCATCGCACGCAGCGTTGCGTCGCGCATGTGGAATATCGCCACGGCAACGACCGACAACAGCGGCATGATGCTCTGCGACTCCGAGGTCCCAACCGACGTTGACCTGGTGCTCGAGATCGCAAGCGATGAGCTGCCCGCAGATGCAGCGCCGCGCGCCACGATCGCCCTCGCCGAGTGCCACAACCTGGCCCAGCGCATCCGCACCGCCAATGTCGCCGCGCAGCAGAAGCCAGCTCGCATTCGCATTGAGCTCACGGGCATGACGCGCTACAACGGCACTTTCACGGCCAGCGACGCGCAGACACTCGCCGTACGCCTGCTCGATGGTGTTTGCGATGCCCTCGCAGATTAGGTAAACTAAACGAGTTGCTTTTGGACAACACCGCACATTGGGACGTAGTTCAACGGTAGAACTCCGGTTTTTGGTGCCGGCTGTTGGGGGTTCGAATCCCTCCGTCCCAGCCATTAAAATTGAGCGCCCTGAGCCCATAACGGCCCAGGGCGCTTTCTTGTGGGCAAGCGGAGGGATTCGAACCCGCAAGGCAACACAACTTCTCGTCCAGCACGGGAAAATCTACCTTCAAAAGACAGGCGCCCCAGGCCCATTAGGACCAAGAGCGCCTTGCATCAAGAAATATCAGCCCAGTTCCGAAAAGCGAGCCGCTTTCTACAAGGTGCCGTGTGGCCCCGACGGGTCGGGCATTAAGTTTGTCGCGAGTTCCGCACGCAAAGAAGGCCACGTGACCTCGATGTTTTGGACGTGACAGCGAGAGGGGTCCTGGTATGGCAAGGTGACGTGAAACAAGGCGGCGCTGACCTTCTGGTCGCGCCG
>CATZTY010000019.1 GCA_958424475.1 uncultured Collinsella sp. | reverse complement strand
CTCGAACGTCGGAGGCTCGCTGACGCCCATCTCGTTCATAAGGCCCTGCATTTCCTCCTGCGCACTGCCGCCCGACTCCTCGCCGCGCGGCACCAGGCGATAACATGCCAGCGCCAGGTCGAGCTGATCGCAATTCCAATAGGCAAACGCCAAGCGATAGAACAGGTAGCCGATTACAGAACGATCGCTGGCAATACGTAGGCCGTGGCGCGCCACCTCGATAATCTCGTCAAAGCGCTCCAGACGCGCAAGCACGTTGATGAGCGCAAAGTGCGATTGCATGGACGAGCGCGCCAGATCGTAAAGATGGCGCACCTCGGGCAGCGCTCGTTCAAAGTCCTCTTGCTCGGCGTAAAAGCTGCAGATCTCGTGCTGGGCAAAGTACAGCGCATCGGGCGCACGAAGGATTCGCACAGAGCGGTCTTCTTCCAACACCGGTAGCACCATGCGCACCAGCTGGTTATCGCAAAACTGCGTTTGAACCGGACCTGTCGCCAAAAGCTCGGCGACGGCGCACTTAGCCTCCAACTCCTCGACAAGACGAGAAAAGCCTTCAAAAGCACCTGTACGGTCGACTTTTGCCTGCTCGCGCAATTCAACAACACGGGCCACGTATGGGTCGTCGTCCTCTTCCATGACCTCCAACTCGTCAGCCGTATCGGCAAGCAGCAGATCGCGCAGCGCCGGCGGCAGCGTGCGATGGTCATCACGCGGACGAGCATGAACCTCCGCAGGCTCAATCGTCTCCGGAGCGGTTGACTCATACGCCTCAAGTACACGCTTGCACGGCATATCGTCCATGTCCATGCTCTCAAGATCCTTGGCGACAGGCACGCAATCGGCCAGATAGGCCGCACGCCCAAAGAAATACGTTGCAACAACGCGCTCGCCCTGCTCACTGTCGGGAGCAGCAATCTGCACATAGCAGCGCGTGATGCAGGCGCCCGCGGCAAAGCAAGCCGCCGCGAGTGTAAGCACAATACGCGCATCGTGCTCAGTGGCCCATGCTGCGCGCTTAGGCTCATCCACCTCACGCCAGGCGTCATCTTGAGCATCGTATTCGCGCTGCGGCATAGCATCGACAACCGTGCGGCCAAATCGCACCAGCATGATGCCCTCGGCGACGTTAGCTCGATAGGTGTAGTCGAGCCGCGTAACCACGTTGAGCGCTTCTACGATACGTGCAAAACGGGTGCGAACGTCCCACTCGCCACCCGGCTGGCACGCAACCGTCCCCGGCTTGGCCCATGGGTTGTCATTCGACAGCGTTTCGAGCAGGCGAGGAACGTCGTTTGTCGTCTTGCTGATATGCCATAGGTCAAAGAGCGAGCAGCCCTCAAAGCTTGGCGACGAGGCAACGGGGCCCAACCCTGCCCCAATACGCTCAAGGATGCCCGATAGGCGGTTCAGGCGGCACTCGACGGCAAGCAGGGTATCGATCTCGTCCTGGTCCAGCAGGCTACGGTCAAAATTGAGATAGAAGAGCCTCGAGCGATCGATGCGCGCCAGGCTCATTTCGGTTTTGGCCGCGATGGTGCGCAGGCGAGGCAGATTAACTTCGCCCATCAAAGCGGCGGCATAGCGCTCAATGCCACTTGGATTATCTGTATGGTCAATGCGATAGAGCAACGTTTCGATTGCATCGGGCAGCGGCGTGGAATCAAAACCCAGCAGTACCTCAACCGGCTCGGGGAGTTTTACAAGTTTGATCTTGTCGACAGCATTTTTCATGCCCTCGTCGAGGCCGTCGGCATCTGCCGTGCCCGAGACAGTGTTTTCAGAATCGGCGAATATCACGTAACGCAAGAACATCGAGGCCATGAACTCGCCGTAGCGAAGGCTGCGCGTCGAATTCCACGTCTCGCGATCGGTTTGTTCGCGCATGGTGCCTTCGGGAGAGCCGATGACTCGCGCCCGGGAGTGCATCGTCCCATCGGTACCCCTGACCGCAATCTCACCGATGGTGGAATCGGACTCGTCAAGAATCAGTTGCATGTCGGGATCGTCGGGCAGCGATTCCTCGTTAACGGGACGGTCCACCTTATAGACCTCACCCGAAACGCACACGTAGCCCAAAAGCGACACATGGCTTTTGCCGACGAATTCGACGACATAGCATGATTCATGCGGGTCCTCGCCAAAGAGCTTCCAAACCACGCCATACGAGCGTCCCGCAGGCTGCTCGGGCATGGCCGGAAAGCGCTTTTTGGGATCGAGAAACCTGAGCTTGTATGTCGGACGCTCTGCCACGAAATATCACCCTGATCGGTCGTCTAAAGAAAGAGCGCGCCACGGGCTCACCGAGGCGCATACTCGAAATCTTACACGAGTCGATGAGAAATAGTCCCCATTGACCGAGGTTCGAATCCATGCGGTGTTTACGTAAAAGAAAAGCCCCCGTCGCCGGAGGCTTTCAATTTCAATTGGTGCGGCGTATAGGATTCCGCGCATCCGCTGCGCGGATCCGCACCGGCTTCGCCCGCCTGCCGGCGGACTCGCCCGCGGGCTAAAAACGCTCCGCGTTTTCTTTACGCCCGCGCCTCGACCGAGGTTCGAATCCATGCAGTGCCGACGTAAAAGAAAAGCCCCCGTTGCCGGAGGCTTTCAATTTCAATTGGTGCGGCGTATAGGATTCGAACCTATGACGTTCTGATTCGTAGTCAGACCCTCTATCCAGCTGAGGTAACGCCGCGACTTGTTGATTATTATGCACATCGACTGAATAAAGGTCAAGCATTTTTCGAAAAAAATTATTGAATTTGATTTTTACTCATTTTGACCACTTGATGCGATCTTCGACGCATCGCGATATAAGAAAAGCCTCCGTTACCGGAGGCTTTAAAATTCAATTGGTGCGGCGTATAGGATTCGAACCTATGACGTTCTGATTCGTAGTCAGACCCTCTATCCAGCTGAGGTAACGCCGCAACGCACGGATTATTATGCACGTGACCCCTCGATGGGTCAAGCGACAATTTGGAAAAATTTTACGAAGTGATGATTGAGACGCCCGCGCCTCGACCGAGATTCGGATCCATGGGATACCGCCATAAAATAAAAGCCCCCGTTGCCGGAGGCTTTCAATTTCGATTGGTGCGGCGTATAGAATTCCGCGCATCCGCTTCGCGGATCCGCACCGGCTTCGCCCGCCTGCCGGCGCGCTCGCCCGCGGGCTAAAAACGCTCCGCGTTTTCTTTACGCCCGCGCCTCGACCGAGGTTCGAATCCATGCAGTGCCGACGTAAAAGAAAAGCCCCCGTTGCCGGAGGCTTTCAATTTCAATTGGTGCGGCGTATAGGATTCGAACCTATGACGTTCTGATTCGTAGTCAGACCCTCTATCCAGCTGAGGTAACGCCGCAGCGCAAGACATATAAAACCACTTTAGCTTATTGGAGTCAAGCACAATCTCAAACTTTTTTGTGAAACACGGTTTTGTCATGCTGCTCCGCATATACCGCCGTTCCCCGTACGATCGATTGGCTTTTCGATCACGTCAAACTTGGCATCAAGTTCCCTCAAGAGCGATCTCACCCGCTGGGCACAATCATAATCGGCAAACGAGATGCTCAGCATGCGCGCGACCTGGTTGGAAGTCCCAACTCCATAGAAGTGCTCCAGCGCCACAAGCCCCTCGTGCGTCACAAAGGTCTCGACCACATGCGGCGACTCCTCAAAGCACCATTGTGTCAACGGACCCTCACTCGTCTGCCGAACCACCAGGCCGCCCATGCCAGACGGCTCACACGTTACAAGCAGGTACTCCCCGCCCTCGTCGCTCTCAAACAAAACCACCCGATCATCAAACAGCTCCATCGCGTCCCCTTTCTCTCGCTCTTATTTAGCAAAAGCATAGCAGGTAGATGGCTGTATACAGAACAGTTGTTCGTGTGTTTTCTATTGAGCTGTCCGCACGGCATGGTATGGACCTGCGCACGAAATAGGGCGCCCCCGAAGGAGCGCCCTTGCATATCCCCTATGCAGCCAACTTACGCGACCGGCTCGATCTTCTCGAGACCACCCATGTAAGGACGCAGGACCTCGGGAATCGTGATGGTGCCGTCGGCGTTCTGGTAGTTCTCCAGAATGGCGGCCATGGTGCGGCCGGCCGGCAGGCCGGAACCGTTAAGGGTGTGCAGGTAGCGCGAACCCTTGAAGTTCTCGGGGTCGCGGTACTTGATGTTGGCGCGGCGGGCCTGGAAGTCGCCGCAGTTGGAGCAGGAGCTGATCTCCTTGTAGGCGTTGTAGCTCGGCAGCCAGACCTCGACGTCGTAGGTCTGACGGGCAGAGAAGCCCAAGTCGCCGGTGCACAGGCTAATCACGCGATACGGAAGGCCCAGCTGCTGCAGCAGGTACTCGGCCTCGGCGGTCATGCTCTCGAGCTCCTCGTCGGACTCCTCCGGCTTAGCGAACTTGACCATCTCGACCTTGTCGAACTCGTGCTGACGGATGATGCCGCGGGTGTCGCGACCGGCGGAACCGGCCTCCTCGCGGAAGCAGGGGGTGAAGGCGGTGTAGCGGCGCGGCAGGGTGTCGGCGTCGAGGACCTCGCCGGCGTGCAGGTTGGTGAGCACGACCTCGGCGGTGGGGATCAGGAAGTTGTCGCCCGAGACGTGGTAGGCGTCGTCCTCGAACTTGGGCAGCTGACCCGTGCCAAACATGGTCTGACGCTTGACGACGATGGGCGGCCACCACTCCTTAAAACCACGGCTGGTGTGCGTATCGAGGAAGAAGTTGATGAGGGCGCGCTCCAGGCGGGCGCCGGCGCCACCGAGAACGGTAAAACGGCTGCCGGAGAGCTTGTTGCCGCGCTCGAAGTCGAGGATGTCCAGATCGGTGCCCAGATCCCAATGCGGCTTAAAGTCGAAGTCGAACTCGCGCGGGGTGCCCCAACGACGGCGCTCAATATTCTCGTCCTCGTCCTTGCCGTACGGCGTGGCCTCGCAAGGAATGTTGGGCAGGTGAGCCATGAAGTCGTACTGCTCCTGCTCGAGAGCAGTACGGCGCTCGGCCAGACCGTCAATCTTCTCGTTGACGGCGCGCACGGCCTCCTTGGCGGCCTCGGCCTCGTCCTTCTTGCCCTCCTTCATCAGGGCGCCGATCTTCTTGGACTCGGCATTGCGCGTAGCCTGGAGCTCCTCGACCTCGGTGATGACGGCACGGCGCTCGTCGTCGAGCTCAAAGAACTTCTCGCGATCCCAAGACGTCTGGCGGTTAGCCATGGCGACATCGATGGCATCGGGGTTCTCGCGAACAAACTTGATATCAAGCATTAGATCCTCCGGCGATATACATTCCATTTAGGTTGCAACCTTGTACATGTATGGGCAAGTATATACTTATGAGCGTTTACGACCCAACTCAACTACGCAAGAAGGCACCCAATGGACGCAGTTTTTTCCTTTTTGTTTGGCACCCGCACCGGTTTTGCCATCCTTTTCGCCGGCGGCATCCTGTTATTTGCGATTCTTGCCTTTGTAATGGAGAAGCGTACCCATAAGATGTACGTCGACCGCGGACCCAAGTCCGAGGATGAGGAAGACAGCTTCTGGGACTAACCTGTCATTTAGGGACAGGTTTATTTTGGTCGGTTTTATCTGGACAAACGCAAGCGCCCCGCAACTGGAATCAATCCGGTTGCGGGGCGCTTTTTGCTAAAGGGACAAAACCGCAGGAAAAACCTGCCAAAATAAACCTGTCCCTTTTTGGTCGGTTTACTGGAGAGTGGCGTCGATGGCCTTGACCAGGGCACTGCGCATACCGGCGTCCTCGAGCGCAACGACACCCTTAATGGTGGCACCGCCGGGCGAGCACACGGCGTCCTTCATGGCAGCAGGATGTTGACCGGTTGCAAGCTGCAGTTTTGCCGTACCCAGCACCATCTGGCTCACGATGCGATAGGCATCGGCACGCGGAATGCCATGCTTGACGGCAGCATCGCCCAGGGCCTCGATCGCCATGGCGACAAATGCCGGGGCACAACCACCCACGGTGCCGCCCACAAACAGCAGGCTCGTGTCGAGCTCGACAACGGTGCCAAGCTTACCGAGCAGGTCAAGCACCGCAGCTCGCTGCTCGCTGTTAAGCGTGGAGGCCTTCTCGCAGGCGATGACGCCCTCGCCCACCGAAACCGGCGTGTTGGGCACCGTCGAGATATGTGCGACGCCCGGCAGGACCTGCTCCCATTTAGCACTATCCCAAGTCCAGGCAACCGAAAGGACGACCTTGTCGGCGAGAGCGTCCTTGAGCGGTGCGAAGACCTTCTCAATCACGTACGGCTTGACCGCGGCGACTACGATATCGGACGCAGCAACAACCTCCGCCGCATCACGGCAGGCGGTCATGCCGCGCGCCTCGCAGCGATCGACCAGCGCGTCGTATCGACCCGCGCAGGCACACATGTCGCTCGCAGCCACACCGGCAGCGATCCAGCCATCGGCCATAGCGCTCGCCATATTGCCAAAACCGACAAATCCGATCTTCATATCTCATAGTCCTCTCAGACACGCTCTTCAAAACGAAAGCTATTGTTCCACGGCATTGTTTCGTATTGCCGACCTATTTGTGATACGGCTCGCCGCGGCTGATCTTGCAGGCGCGATAAATCTGCTCCAACAGCACCACGCGGGCCAGATTGTGCGGCAAGGTAATGCGCCCAAAGCTGAGCATCTCGTCGGCGCGTGCGCGCACGTCATCGCTCACGCCGTCCGATCCGCCAATCACAAAGGCGATGTCGCTGTTACCACGCAGCATAAGATCATCGAGCCGCGCCGAAAGCTCCTCGCTCGAGCGCTCTTTGCCCTCAATGGCAAGCAAGATAACATGCGCTCGAGGCGGCAGGGCTGCAAGTATCGCCGCCCCCTCCTTGTCGCGCGCGGCATCCACGCCGCCCGCCTTAGCCGGGTCGATATCGGCCACCTCACGGATATCCACCTTGGCATAGGCACCCAAGCGCTTGGTGTACTCGGCGCAGGCATCCTTCCAAAAACGCTCTTTGAGCTTACCGACGCATACAACGGTGTACTTCACGCGCACCTACTCCTTCGAGTCGTTTAGAACATACCTTGCGCCACCCTAGGATACCCGTCCGAGGCGACCTTGCGGCCCCGGTGGGAGGGGCTGTGGGCAAAAAAGGCCAAATATGAGTACTGTCACCAATTTAATAGCAGCATTTTTGGCGCAAAAAAACGCCCTATCGAACCCGAGATCCTTCCAAATTGACCTGTTTTGCCTCAAACTAGAGTCAAATTAACGTACATCTGTTGCGTAATTGTCAGAATAATGAGCTTTAGAAATGTAACTGTTCTTGTGACAGTACTCATATTTGATGTTTTTTGCCCACTGGGGTTACGGACATACGAAATATCGGCATTGGATCCGTTAATACAGCCTACCGGTGCCCTCGCCAGCTCGCTAAAAACGCTCCGCGTTTTCTTTACGCTCGCTCCTTCGCAGGTTCAAGTCCCCGCGATGGGCCCATAACAAAAAAGCCCCCATTGCTGGGAGCTCTTTCAATCAATGGTGCGGGCGAAAGGACTTGAACCTTCATGGGGTTGCCCCCATACGGACCTGAACCGTACGCGTCTGCCAATTCCGCCACGCCCGCGTGCAGGAATTAGAATAACGGAGCACCACTGCGAACGCAAGAACTATTTTTGAAAAAGTTTGCAGGCATTTTCCCAAGCTGCTCGCGCGATAGCCTCGGCATCCTCCCCTGTGCGATCAACACGGTCGTTAACCAGCGCATTTGCCGTAATGGAAATCATTGCGGGCTCGCACTCAAGACCGCGGATCGGCTCCGGCGCCATGTACGGGCAGTCCGTCTCAAACAAAATACGGTCGAGCGGGGTTGCCGCGAATGCCTCGCGCACGTCATCGTTGCGCTTAAAGGTAGCCGCGCCTCCATAGGCGATATAACAGCCCAAGCCCACAAAGCGCTCCATCGTGGCGCGGTCCTCGCCAAAGCAGTGCAGCACGCAACCGGCCTGAGGCACACCTACCTCGCGAAGCACGTTGTAGGCGTCCGTGTGCGAAGCGCGCTCTTGGTCGGTGTCCTCGTGCCGCAAATGTAGCTCCACCGGCACGTTGCGACGCACGGCAACTTCGAGCTGACGCGCCATGCAGTCGATCTGCACGTCATGAGGCGCCGGCGCGACATCGTCGTCATAGTCCATGTGGTAGTCCAGGCCAATTTCGCCGATGCCAACACACAACGGATCGTCGAGCGCAGCCACAACCTGGGCATGGATATCATCTGTATAGTCCGGTGCGCCATATGGATGCACGCCGGCAAGATACTTGATCTGTGGAATATCCTGCATCGGCAGAATCTCGTGCGTCAACCAGTCGCTATAGTCCGTCACGCTGCGTTTGTCGGCGATGGGGTCGAAGATCGTCACCAACAGGTCGACGCCCGCAGCCTTGGCGCGCAGGAGCGTCTCAGGCACCTCCTTGCCCCAGAACGAAAGCAAATGCGCATGAGTATCGGCAAGCGGTGCCAACGGCTCCGGGCAGGCGACTGTCTTCTTTTTCTTGGTAAACGTCACGCGTTCGGCATTAGGCGTCATGGGTTAGCTCCCGGGCCAGACGGACAAAGTCGGCAGCATCGAGCGTCTCGGCGCGCGTGGTGGGTGCGATACCGCAAGCCTCAAAGGCGACATCGAGCACGTCCTTCGCAAAGCCGTTGGCGCTCATGGAATTGCGAATAGTCTTGCGACGCTGAGCAAACGCAGCGTCAATCACGCGGGCCACAAATTCGCGATCGAGTCCCTCGGGCACCACGCCGTCAACACGGTCGATACGCACGACGGCAGAATCCACATGCGGCGCCGGCATAAAGCAACGCGGCGGCACCTCAAAGCGACCCGTAACCTGCGCATACAGGCCGAGCTTTGCCGTGTATCCGCCATAGGTTTTGTTGCCGGGGACTGCGGCAATGCGATCGGCAACTTCCTTTTGCACCATGACCACGGCACGCTTGAGCGCGGGCATCGTCTGGAAAAACTGCAAGATGATCGTCGCCGCCACGTTATAGGGCAGGTTCGCGACAAACACCGTGGGCTCGCCACCAGCAGCCTGCTCAATCTGTTCCGGCGTCACCTTGAGCGCGTCGCCCATGATAAAACGGAAGTTGGCATAGTCGGCGGCATGGGCATCGAGCACCGGCTCGAGCTCGGGATCGGCCTCGATCGACGTGACGCACGATGCCTCCTGCAGCAGCGCAAGCGTGAGCGTGCCAACGCCTGGGCCAACCTCGAGCACGCGCTCATCGCCCGCAAGCTCGGCTAGCTCGCAAATACGCTCGATCACATGGTTGTCGATTAGGAAGTTCTGGCCCAAGCGATGCTTGGTCGCAAGGCCAAACTCCTCCAGCAGCTCCCTGGTTGCCGTGGGGTTTGCCAAAGGCGAAGTTGTCATGGTTGCCTCCTTAACATGGTGGCTGCATCGTAAAGCAAAAGGGCATGGACCGTTGCGGCCATGCCCTTACATCTAAACAGCAAATTGCCGATATGGCGCTCGCGCGGCGTCTTAGCCCAGACGCGGGAACAGCGGCTCGCCCTTCTCGACGGGCTGACCACCGGCAAGCAGGCCCCAAGCGCAAATGCCCTTGAGGTCATCGCTCGCGGCCTCTTCCTCGCAGGACAGGCGACGCAGGGCCTCGGTGGAAGTCTCGGGCATAAGCGGCATCAGCAGGTGGGCGGCAATGCGGATGGCCTCAAGCAAGTTGTAGATCACAAACGCCAGCTCGTCAGCCTTGGCCTCGTCCTTGGCAAGCGCCCAAGGCTCGGAGTCCTCGATGTAGTGGTTGGCGGCGTGGATGAGCTCCATGACCTCGTCCTTGGCTCCGCCGTAATCGAGTACGTCCATCTTGGCCATGTAGCGCTCGACCAGGCCGTCGGCGATCTTTGCCAGAGGGTTGTCAAACGTATCGAACGACGCGGGCTTGGCAGGCGCGCAACCGTCAAAGTACTTGCCGCTCATGTTGAGCGAACGCGAGATGAGGTTGCCCCAGCTGTTGGCCAAGTCGGCGTTGTAGACCTGCTCCATGCGATCGAAGCTGATGGCGCCGTCGGTGCCGGGAACCACGTCGGTCATGAAGTAATAGCGATAGCCCTCGACGCCCAGCATGTCGATAACGTCCTGCGGAGCGATGGCGTTGCCGCGGCTCTTGGACATCTTCTCGGCCTTGCCAGTCTCGGCATTGCGCACGGTCAGGAAGCCGTGGGCAAAGACGTGCTCGGGCAGGGCCTCGCCAATGGCCATGAGCATGGCCGGCCAAATGACGCAGTGGAAACGGATGATGTCCTTGCCCACGATGTGGAACTGCGCGGGCCAGCGATAGGCCAGCTCGGCACGGGCCTCATCGGTATCGACGCCGTAGCCGACAGCCGTCATATAGTTGAGCAGCGCGTCGAACCACACATAGGTCACGTGGCCCTCGTCAAACTGAACCTGGATGCCCCAGTCAAAGCTCGTACGGCTCACGGAAAGGTCGTTGAGACCGCCCTCGACAAAGCTGCGAACCTCGTTCATACGGAACGCGGGCTCGACAAAGTCGGGGTGCTCGTCATAGAGCTTGAGCAGCTTGTCCTGGAAA
>CATZTY010000018.1 GCA_958424475.1 uncultured Collinsella sp. | reverse complement strand
GAGCACGATCATCGTGACCGGAGGGCCGACAACCAGCGTAGTGATGGCGACGGCGCCACGCTCGGCCTCGTTACCCATGGTGCCCATCAGACCAGCGTACATAGCGTTGTTGGCGCCGGTGCAAGCCGCCAGCATCACCATGGCAGAGATGCCAAACAGGTTGTCGTTGAACACATAAAGGATGAGCAGCGACACGGCAACGACCACGATCTGCTTGACGGCGATGATGATGGCGCCGCGTGCAGCGGCGGCAGGAGCACTCTTAAACGAAATTGTCGTACCGACGATGAGCAAAAAAGCACCCACGAGCGGGCCTGCGCCCTGCTGGGTCATACCAAGCGTAAAGCTGCCGAGCGTTTTGAACAGGTCGGGGAATAGCGTGTTGAGCAGGCAGCCCAGCAAAAGCGGCACCAAAATATTGGCACCCGGGATGGAGGACATCTTAAAGAACGGCTCCTTTGCCGCCGGCGCCTCCACCGCAGTCAATTCACTCATATATATCTCCTTTGGATGCATGCGAATCGTAGCCGCACGCGCCTATGTCAGAAAGAAGGCGACGGTCCCGAGTCGCAGGAGCCGTCGCCGAATAGTCATCGCGGGGTATTACCCGTCCAGGACGATGCCGCCGTCGCAGTCACCGATCTCGCCGTTCACGAAGCTGGCGAGGTCGGAAGCGAAGAACAGCACCATCTGCGCAGGCTCGCTGGCCTGGGCGGCGCGGCCCAGAGGAATACCGTTGATGATGCGCTGAGAGTTCTCGTCAGAGAGAATCGAGGTCATATCGGTAAGGGTGAGCGACGGGCACACGGCGTTGCAGCGGACGCCGAACTTGCCGCCTTCCTTGGCGACCGCCTTGGTCAGACCGTTAACACCGGCCTTGGAGCTGGCGTAGGCAGCGGTGCCGAGCAGGCCGCCACCGATCTTGCCCGCAACGGAACTCACGTTGACGATAGTGCCGGCATGGGCCGCCTTAAAGTGCGGGTACACGGCGTTCATCATGGTAAAGGTGCCATTGAGGTTGATGTCGATGGTGCGACGCCACTCGGTGTCATCGATCTCGTCGAACTTCTTGGTGCTGATGACGCCAGCGCAGTTGATCAAGATGTTGGTTTGCGGCAGGTCCGTAAAAATCTGCTCGACGGTCTCGCGCGCCTTGGGCGCATCGGCGACATCGAGCTGATAGAACTTGTTGCCCTCGCCAAGCTCGGCCACAGCGGCCTCGCCCTTAGTAGCGTTCCTTGCGATGAGCGCGACGTGTCCGCCGCCCGCAACGATACCCTTGGCGATCTCGAGGCCAATGCCCTGAGTGCCACCGGTAACGATCGCGGTTTTACCCGTGAAGTCAAATGCCATGACTCCATCCCCCTTTATGTAAGGTGTCTCCTTGCGGGAAGTTGGAGCATCGCACGTGGCGATTATATGAGTCCCAGTCGTCATGGTGGTGACAACCCCTCGCCTAACCGCGTGCATAATAGTTCTTTGAAACGCTTCAGCAATTGAATGATTTTAAGTCTTAATGCACTCTTAATATTGCCTAGCGGCCAAGTAGATTTTTGGGACATGCCTAGAAATCTACCGAATGGAATGCTTGGGCGGGGGTATCATCTTTCACCGAAAATAGTTTCTAGTGTTAGGGGTTTTCGGTGGAAGATACCGATTTCCATGAACTTGGGCGTCAGCTCTTTACCGAGTTTGGCAGCATGCACCAGCGCGTTTCGCGCTTTGCCGACCAGGCTCTGGGTGGCGAGATGGCCGTCATGCGCGCCCTCATGCGCGCCGGCGGCTCGCTCACGCCGAGCGAACTCGCCGATCGTGCCTGGGTCTCGAGTGCCCGCATCGCCAATATCCTACGCGCTCTCGAAGCCAAGGGCTGGGTCGAGCGCGAGCACTCAAAGACCGACCGTCGTCGCGTGCACGTCACGGTGACCGACAAAGGATTCCAGGATCTCGAAATCAAACGTCGGGAATTCGAGGACCGCACCGCGGCCTTCCTCGAGCAGCTTGGCGAAACAGATACCCAAGAGATGGTGCGCCTTCTTAGACGTGCCAACGAAATTATCGACCGCAATCAAGAAAGGAGAGATGCCGAGTGAGGATTCTCAAGCTCTTTAAAAAACATATCCTGGCACTGTTCGCAGCTATCGTACTTATCGTAATCAGCTGCAACGCCGATCTGGCGCTGCCTACCTATATGAGCGACATCGTCGACGTGGGTGTGCAGCAAGGCGGCATCGCGTCGCCCGTGCCCGACACCATCCGCGCCGAATCGCTCGACGACCTCGAACTCTTTATGAGCACCAAGGACGCCAAGGCTGTGGAGGCCGTGTTTAGCAAGGCGGACAATAACGGCATTCGAACGTACAAGGGCACCGAGGAGGAGCGCGCCGACGGCGGCAAGATTTCCGACATCATGAGCCTGCCCGAGACTGTCGTCCTTTCGTTCAACCAGGGCATCGATGCCAACTCCATGGGTGACATGATGGGCACGTCCGGCGAGAAAGACAACAGCGATGCTCAGGCCATGCCCACGCCCGAGCAGATGGCGGCGATGACGCCCGAGCAACTCGCCGAGATGCAGCAGAAAGCCGCGGCGGCGCAGAACATGCAAAAGCAGATTGATGCCGACGGCGGTAAGATCACGATGAAGAGCCTGCGTCTAGGCGTTGAAGGCGGTCTGGTAGACCAAAGCAAGCTCGTCGAGGGCGCCAACCAAATGGCGGACAAAATGGGCTCCATGTCGGGCTCCATCGTCACTCAGCGCGCCGTGAGCTATGTACAGGACGAGTACAAGGCACAGGGCATCGACCCCGCCGACGTGCAGAACGCCTACCTGGGCCGCATGGCGACTACGATGTTTGGGCTGTGCCTGGTGTCGCTCGTCGCCACTATCCTGACCGGTGCCGTGGCTTCGCGCACCGCCTGCTCCATCGCCCGCGACCTGCGCCGCGAAACCTTCAACAAGGTTATGCACTTCTCGCCGGCCGAGGTGGGCAAATTTAGCCAGGCCTCGCTCATCACCCGCTGCACCAACGACATTCAGCAGATCCAGATGGCCGCGACCCTGTTTATCCGCATGTGCCTGATGGCCCCCGTCATGGGCATCGTCGCCGTCATGCGCGTCCTGGCCAACCATACCGGTCTGGAGTGGACCATCGCCGTGGCCATCATCGCGGTTTCGGCCGTTGTCGGCGTGCTCATGGGCCTCACCATGCCCAAGTTCAAAAAGATGCAGAGCTTTGTGGACCGTGTGAACCTTACCGCCCGCGAGCTGCTCGACGGCCTTATGCCCATCCGCTCGTTCAACCGCGAGGAGCATGAGCTCGAGCGTTTTGACAAGGCTTCGCTCGACCTGATGACCACGCAGCTCTACACCAACCGAGCCATGAGCTTTATGATGCCGCTCATGATGCTCGTCATGAACTGCATCACCGTGCTTATCGTCTGGTTTGGCGCGCAGGGCGTGTCCGACGGCGTGATGCAGGTCGGCAACATGATGGCGTTTATCTCCTACACCATGCAGATCGTCATGGCGTTTATGATCCTCACCATGGTTTCGGTCATCCTGCCCCGCGCCGAGGTCGCAGCCGAGCGCGTGGAAGAGGTCATCACCTGCCCCACGAGCATCAACGACCCCGCCTCGCCCAAACTGCCCGCTGCCAGCGCGCCGCGCGGCGAGCTCACCTTCCGTGACGTGAGCTTCCAGTATCCCGATGCCCGCGCCGACGTCATTAGCGGCGTAAACTTCACCACGCACGCCGGCCAGATGCTCGGCATCATTGGCTCCACGGGCTCGGGCAAGTCCACGCTCGTGCAGCTGATTCCGCGCCTGTACGACGTCACGGGCGGCAGCATTTCGCTCGACGGCGTCGATGTGCGCGACATGACCCTTTCCGAGCTGCGCCGCCGCATCGGTTATATTCCGCAGCAGGGTCGCCTGTTCTCGGGTACCGTCGAGAGCAACCTCAAGTTTGCCGGCGACATGGTGAGTGACGAGGATATGCGCCAGGCAGCACGCGTCGCCCAGGCGGAGGACTTTATCGCCGAGCGCGAGGACGGGTACGACTCCCCCATTAGCCAGGGCGGCTCCAATGTTTCGGGCGGTCAGCGCCAGCGTCTGGCCATCGCCCGCGCGTTGGCCAAAAAGCCCGAGGTCGTGGTGTTCGATGATTCGTTTAGCGCCCTCGACTACAAGCCCGACGCGCGCCTGCGCGAAGAGCTGGCCAAAAACGTCACCGACGCCGCGCTCGTGGTCGTGGCCCAGCGCATCGCGACCATCATGCACGCCGACCAGATCATCGTGCTCGACGACGGCCACGTAGTGGGCACCGGCACGCACGAGGAGCTGCTGCGCAGCTGCCCGGCGTACCTGGAGATCGCACAGTCGCAGCTTTCCGCCGAGGAGCTGGGGCTTACCCAAGAAGAAATTGCAGCCGTCATGGAAGGAGGCGAGCGCTAATGGCCGGCGAGACCAAGACTCAGATTCCCAAGCCCACCCGCCAGCGCGGTCCCATGGGCCGCATGCGTCGCGGCGAAAAGGCCAAGGACTTTAAGGGCACCATGAGGCAGCTGCTCGGCTATATCGGCCAGCACAAGATTGCCGTGTTTGCCGCCGTCGCCTTTGCCGTGTGCTCGGTCATCTTTAACATTGTGGGACCCAAGGTGCTCGGTCAGGTTACGACCAAGCTGTTCGAAGGCCTGGTCGCCAAGGTCAACGGCACCGGCGACGTTGACTTTGACTGGATCGCCAAGACGCTCGGCTTTTTGCTCTGCCTGTATCTGGCGAGCTCTGTCTGCAGCCTGGTCCAGGGCTGGCTCATGACCGGCGTCACGCAAAAGATCTGCTACCGCATGCGCAAGGAAATCGCCGCCAAGATTGCCGTCGTGCCGATGAGTTACTTCAACGGCCACAGCAAGGGAGACGTACTCAGCCGCATCACCAACGACGTCGATACGCTGGGTCAGTCGCTCAACCAGAGCGTGACGCAGCTCATCACGTCGGTGACGCAGATTATCGGCGTGCTCGTCATGATGCTTTCGATCAGCCTGCCGCTTACCGGCGTCACCGTGCTCACGCTGCCGGCCGCCGCGATTATCTTGACCGTAATGATTCACTTCTCGCAGCCGTACTTCCGCGAGCAACAGCAGGTTCTGGGCGCCGTCAACGGCATTATCGAGGAGGACTTTGCCGGCCAGAACGTCATTCAGGTGTTCGACCGCGCCGAGGCCTCGATCGAAGAGTTCGACCGTCAAAACGACCGCCTCTTTATTAGTGGCTGGCGTTCGCAGTTCCTGTCGGGCCTGATGATGCCGCTTATGAGCCTGGTAGGCAACATGGGTTACGTGGGCGTCGTCGTGGTGGGCGCACAGCTCGCGCTGACCGGCAATGCCACGCCCGGCGACATCCAGAGCTTTATCCAGTACGTGCGCAACTTTACGCAACCCGTGCAGCAGCTGGGCAACGTGAGCAACACGATGCAGTCGATGGCCGCTGCCACCGAGCGCGTCTTTGAGTTCCTGGCCGCGCCCGAGGAGGAACAGAAGGCCGACGCGCAGATTCCCGAAAAGCGCCCCGGCCACGTGGAGTTTGACCATGTCAAGTTTGGCTATACGCCCGACAAGACCATCATCCACGACTTTAGCTGCGAGGCGCAGCCCGGCCAGACCATCGCCATCGTCGGTCCCACCGGCGCCGGCAAGACCACGCTCATCAAGCTGCTGCAGCGCTTCTACGACGTGGACGGCGGCTCGCTGCGCGTTGAGGGCGTCGACGTGCGCGACTGGGACCGCGCGGCGCTGCGCGGCGAGTTTGCCATGGTGCTGCAGGATACCTGGCTGTTTAACGGCACCATCCGCGAGAACATCCGCTACGGACGCCCCGATGCAAGCGATGACGAGGTCGAGGCCGCTGCACGCGCCGCACGCTGCGATCACTTTATCCATACGCTCGCCGGCGGCTACGACTTTATGATTAACGAAGAGGGCACTAACCTGTCGCAGGGTCAGCGCCAGCTCGTGACCATCGCTCGTGCCATTTTGGCCGACCGCCCGGCGCTGATTCTGGACGAGGCGACTTCTAACGTTGACACTCGTACCGAGGAGCTTATTCAGCGTGCCATGGATGCGCTGATGCAGGGCCGTACCAGCTTTGTCATCGCGCACCGCCTGTCCACGATCCGCAACGCCGACGTAATCTTGGTGATCCGCGACGGCGACATCGTCGAGAAGGGCACGCACGACGAGCTGCTCGCCCAGGGTGGCTTCTACGCCGACCTGTACAACTCGCAGTTCGACGAAGCGGCGTAGACTCCGCCGCAGAGAACGGATAATGCCCGAGAACGGGGGCGCAGGACAACCTGCGTCCCCGCTTTTTTGCTCTGCGGCCCTCGAAGTGCCTCCCCTGGAACCTGATTGACAGCTCCCTTCAAGCCCTGTGGACAAAAAATGGCAAATATGAGTACTGTTACCTTTTTAGTAACAGCAAAAACAGCTCTAAACGACCTCTTTGCGGCCTATATATGCCTTCAAATTGATCTAAATGCTCATTAGCATGCTTCTATGTGCCAACTTTAATGAACATATTTACTGTTGTGTATATTATCTTGTAATGTCGATATGATACTACGCTAGCAACAGTACTCATATTTGGCATTTTTTGGCCACTGGGTACTCCCCGGGGAATCGGCGGCCGGCTTAGGGTCCCTCACGGCGTTATCCCATCCTGGTGAGCGCCAACGTTTACCCAGATAAAACCTGCCAAAATAAACCTGTCTCTTTTTGGTAGGTTTCGGGGTGACAAGGGCTTGCACTTTAGCGTGCGACAGCGGATAATGCCGAGCATTCGACAATACGCTTATTGCTCTTTCTATAGATTGAGGAGGCCCCTATGGCCATGGAATTCAAACGCAGGCTGCCGATACCCATGGAGATCCGCGAGGAAATGCCGATTTCTGCCGAGCTTACCGCCAAAAAGCAGGCATTTGACGCCGAGGTCGCCAAAGTCTTTACCGGCGAGGACGCACGCAAGGTGCTCATCATCGGCCCGTGCTCTGCCGACCGCGAGGATTCAGTGCTTGAGTACATGAACCGACTGGCCAAGACCGCCGAGGAGGTCAAGGACAAGCTCATCATCATTCCGCGCGTCTACACCAATAAGCCGCGCACCAAGGGCACCGGTTACAAGGGTCTTCTGCACAACCCCAACCCCGAGGCTCCCGACGACCTGCTCGAGGGCGTCAAGGCCATCCGCCATATGCACCTGCGCGTTATTGAGGAAACGGGCTTCTTCACCGCCGACGAGATGCTCTATCCGTCCAACTACCAATACCTCGTTGACCTGCTGAGCTATGTTGCCGTGGGCGCACGCTCGGTCGAGAACCAGGAGCATCGCCTGGTGTCGAGCGGCATTTCGGTACCCGTCGGCATGAAGAATCCCACTGCCGGCTCCACCACCGTTATGCTCAACTCCATTTACGCCGCGCAGGCGCACCAGAGCTTCATCTTCCGCAACTGGGAGGTCGAGTGCGACGGCAATCCGCTCGCGCACGCCGTTATGCGTGGCTACATCGGTCTCGATGGACGAACCTACCCCAACTACCACTACGAGCACCTGGAACGCCTGGCCGAGCGCTATACCGAGCATGCCGGCTACGCCAATCCGGCAGCGGTCATCGACTGCAACCACGACAACTCGGGCAAGCGTCCGCTGGAGCAGTATCGCATTTGCAAGGAGGTGCTCGACAGCTGCCGCCGCAACGAGTCCATCTCCAAGCTGGTCAAGGGCTTTATGATCGAGTCCTACCTTGAGGACGGCAACCAGCCAGTCGATGGCGGTGTCTTTGGCAAGTCCATCACCGACCCGTGCCTGGGCTGGGAAAAGACCGACTACCTCATCCACGAGATCGCGGAACGTATTTAGTTACGCGGTTTTACCAAACCGCGTAACGGCTCGACGCTGCAAACCCGCCAGGGCGGCAATCTGCCTTTCAACTTCGGCGGCATGATCAAAAGATCAATGCCGCCTCGTTTCAAGGCACCTTGCTCGCTCTGGCGGGTTTTCGCTGACGTTTTTTCGACCTGCATTGTTTCCAAGGTTGGCACCAATGACTAATGCGGTAACTAGCTACGTCGGTCCGCTTGACCGGCTGGGTTTCCGAGGTGCAGCAGATTGCCCTGAAAGAGGAGGGCATAGACCTTAAGGGTCATGCCCGACGATTGAAGGGCAAAGTGCCGTGCCTCGGAAAGCCAGACGATTAAGCGGACGGTTCCTGCTGCGTAATGCAGTGGATATTTCCGCCGCCGAAAACGACCTGCTCGGACTGAACGCCGACGCACTTGTAGACGCCCTCGCCCCAGACCTCGTCGTAGATCTTCTGGAGCGTGTCAACGGCCAGCTGGTCGTTCTCGTCGCCGTACTGCGGGACGATAACGCCGTGGTTGGTGACCAGGTAGTTCATGTAGGAGGCGATCAGCGGCTCGTCGGCGACGCGCGGCTCGGCGTTCTCGTCGGCGTCGATGGTGTCGCAGGAAGCCTGATCCATGAACAGCGGGTTCACAGGCATACAGAGCTTGTAGACCTTCATCTTGCGGCCCTTGGCGTCAACGGCGTTGGAGAGGGTCTCGTAGACAGCGTGGCACTGCTCGTTGAACGGATACTCGGGATCGTCGGTCCAGATGCAGGCCATGACGCCCGGAGCGATGAACGTAGCGACATCATCGATGTGGCCGTTGGTCTCCTCGGGGTCGATGCCCTCCTTAACCCAGATGACCTTCTCGACACCCAGGTAATCCTTGAGGTGCTCGTCCATATAGGCGCGAAGTTCCTCGCTCCAGGGCTCGAACTTCCTCTTGAACTTTGGCCAGATGGACTCGGGGTCCTTTTCCTCCTCCAGAACCGCAGAGCAGGTGCGGCCCGGGGAAAGCAGGCACTGGTCGGTCACGACCACGGTGCCTTCGCCGTCGACGGTGATGGAACCGCCCTCGAGGATCATGTCATCGGGACGATAACGACGGCAGCCGGAAAGCTCAGCTATCTTAAGGGCGATCTGCTCGTCCTTGTCCCACGGGAAATAGAGACCGTCGACGAGGCCGCCGTAGGCGTTGAAGTGCCAGTGGTTGGCGCGCTTATCGCCCTTGCCATTGATAACAAAAGTGGCAGCGGTGTCGCGGAACCAAGCGTCGTCGGTGGTCATCTCGATAACGGTGACGTTCTCGTCTTCCTCAAAGGCGGCCTTGCAGTTGGCGTAGTCGGCCTGGTTGGCGCACATGGTGACCGGGGTGAACTCGGCGATGGCACGAGCGATGGCGGCATACTGCTTCTGAGCCGGCTTGGCACCATGGGCCCAGGTGTCGGTGCGGTGGGGCCAACCCATCCACACGCGATCCTGCGGAGCGAACTCAGCGGGCATAAAGAAGCCGTCGGCCTTAGGGGTGGACTCGGACTCGGTAATCGTACGCATAAGGCTTCCTCCAAATCGAACGATCGCTGTCTCGATCTGTAACATCTAGGGGCCGAATCCCCGTCTTGTTGTTACAGATCGAGACAAACCGTATAGCTCGGGACAAACAATCTCAATCTATAACAGATAGAGGCGATTTTGCCAGCCATATGTTACAGATTGAGATAGACGTAAAAGTACCTGTCCCCTTTGTGGTGGTTCTGGACTAGAAGGTTACTCGCTGTAGCGGGTGGCGATGGCAGCTTGTACCATGCCGGTGCTCATGAGGTAGGTCACCAGGAAGTAGCCACCGTATGCTGCCAGGAAGATTGCACAGGTGAGGCCCACGGTGCCGCCGATGCTCATATTTCCGAATATGCTCACGATCTCGATGATCACCTTAAGTGCCACAAAGGAGTGCGCCAAGCCCACTGCCAGCGGGAACAGGAAGAATACCGCTTGCTGCGCCATCACCGAATGGCGAATCTGGCGGTCGTCGCAGCCGATCTGTGCCAGCACACGATAGCTGCGGCTGCCGTCGGCCACGTTGGAGAGTTGCTGGATCGACAGAATCGCCGCGCATGCAACGACCAATACAAAGCCGATGTAGATAGCTAGGTAGCTAATAAGACCGTTCATTTGCGCTGCTTGCGCGTACATCTCGGAGCGTGTGATGAAGGTTCCCCACGACCCCGGCTCCTTGCCGTCAACGAGCAGATTGTCGAGCACAGTGTATTTAATACTCTCGTCTGCCTCGGTCGTATCCATCCCCTGTTTGTAGTTAACGAGCAGGCTACTGGAATACGGCTGCAGATTAAGTTGGGACAACAGCTCGTCGGCAACGACGACGGTACCCCCATTACTGCCCATCGCCGAGTTGGCGATGGCCGCCGTATCTTCGTCCGACTTATCAGTTGCGGGCTTGAGCGTATACCCGCCCAAGGTAAGGGTATGGCCGCCAGCCATATACTTGGTGTACATGTCGACCAGCTCGCCGCCCATATCACACGTGAGCAGATACTGGTCGTGACCGATGTGCACCGGCTCCTCGCCCATCATCTGGCGCAATTTGTTGTACTGACTTGCCGGCGTCACAGACAGGCCTGTCATGTCGGCATTGCTGCCCCCGAACGCCTTGGGAAGCTTTTCGCCCATGGTCTTGCACATCTCACTTGGGGTCACCGAAGGATCCGAACCGCCAAGCGGGTAACTCAGATACGAATCGATCTGCACATGCTCACCGGCAACATCGGCAATATTGACCTTCTTGCCGGTCTCGTCGTTGTTGTCTGCCGACTTGCCTTTAATACCGTCTGCAACGTTATCGGGGTCGACACGATCGCCGTGCCATGCGGAGTACAAATCGACCGTACTATCGGCCAGCACCATGCGATCGGCCTCAGACGGATTGACATACTCTTTGTAGTAGTCGAGCGTATCGGGCGCGTAATAGATATACGTCTGCGACATGTCGGCCGGATTA
>CATZTY010000017.1 GCA_958424475.1 uncultured Collinsella sp. | reverse complement strand
GCCCCGCGCTTAAACGCGCGGTTGTGCCGTCGCGAACAAAACTATGCCGGATTACGGGGCTGGATAGCGAGCCTCCGACCATACGGAAAATCGCAAAAACAAAACCGCAGGTAGATCGCTTGCTGTTTTTCAAAAATAGGGGGTATGGATGAGGGCCCCGACTTTAGCCCCGTAATCCGGCATAGTTTTGAAATGGCGCCATATCGGTGACAGCCCTTGAGCCCCCGGGGACGGAGGAAAACGGATCATTTTGGCCCGATGGTTCTGAGTCGCACCTATTTTCCTGCGAAAACGCCGTGTCTCAACTTTGGTGAGACATTTGTCTCACGCCCAAAACCGAATCTGGAACGTGTGTCACCTGCTTAAATTGTGTCTCATTCCGTAACTTTAGGCTGATGCAAGGTCTGAGCCTGCGAGAAGGGAGACGCGATGAGTAAGTACACGAGGGGTCTCTTGGCGGTGATACTGGCCGTAGTGCTGGTATTGCCGGCTGCAGCATTTGCCATGCTGCCCGAGGCCAACGCTAGGTCCAGCACAGGAATGGACGGACCGGTGGTGAGCGGAACGGTCGTCGACCCCGACACCAGCGGACGCTGGGAAAAATGGGCGGCCGGCCACAGCGGCAATAAGGTGACGACTCAAAACGTCGGTCGAATCTGGACCGACAAGACGGTCATGGCAACCGAGGGAAACGAAGAGTCGGACTTCCTGACTACGCTTTCGGCGATATCCTCGACGTCTAATTCAACCGTGACAGTCACCACGCCGCTTGACATCGTGATGGTGCTGGACGCCTCTGGCTCGATGGATGATCATATGGGCGGCGGAGATTCACCTAAGCGTATCGATGCGCTGAAGAGTGCTGCGAACAGCTTTATCGATACCATCGCAAAACAAAATGAGAGCATCGAGGGCGTCAATAGGCAGCATAGGGTTGCCATTGTTAAGTTTGCGGGCAAGAAGTCCAACGATATCGGCAACAATATGTATCGCGACGGAGGGTACTCCTACAATTACACCCAGGTTATGAAAGAGTTGACCTACTGTTCCGGCAGCAATGCGGATGATCTCAAGAAGAATACAATTAATCAAATTAAGCCTGCCGGTGCCACGCGCGCCGACTATGGCCTAGAGCTGGCCGAGAAAATCACTACCACTTATGGCCGCAAAGACGCCAAGAAGATTATTGTGTTCTTTACCGACGGTACGCCAACAAAGCAAAATAAATTCGATGCGGGTGTCGCCAACGCTGCCGTGACAGCTGCTAAGAATATGAAGGACGGCAAGGCCACCGTTTATACCATCGGCATCTTTGATGGCGCGAACCCCAGTGCTGGTATCCAGGATTCGGGAAAAAGCCAAAAAGAGAACAAGTTCATGCAGGCTGTTTCAAGCAACTACCCCAATGCCACGGCATGGGATACTCATGGCACGCGCGCGGAAAACTCCGACTACTACAAGTCAGCGACCAATGCCGAAGAGCTCAAGAAGGTTTTCGACGACATCTCGCAGGCCATCACATCGGAGGCGCCTTATCCGACCGAAATCCATAAGGGCTACGACGAGACCAAGTCCGGCTACATCACGTTTACCGACGAGCTGGGCGACTTTATGCAGGTCGACAGCTTCACCGAGGTCGTCATCAACGGCGCGCCGTTTACCAAGACGGACAAAACGGTCAATAAAGAAACCAATACCGACACCTACGAGTTCACCGGCAAGGCAAAAGACCTGCTCATTACCGTGCAGCGTGCTGGTGATGACAATCCCCAGAAGGGCGATGTCGTAACGGTCAGCATTCCTGCGTCGTTGATTCCGCTGAGCCACTTTAAGACCGTAGACGGCAAGCTTTCGGTCGACAGCGCTCAGCCTATCCGCGTGAAGTACACCTCGAGCGTGAAGAGTACTGCGCTCGACAACCTGTTTACGCCCGAGAAGGTAACGGGGCTCAAGGATTACATCGAGAACAATACGACCGTTGCCAACGGCGCCAAGACCGTGAATTTCTACGCGAACAAGTGGAGCGGCGGTGCGTTGGGTAATACGGTTGCGACCTTTGAGCCTGCCGACACCAACCGCTACTACTACTTCCAGAAGCAGACTCCTATTTACACGGATGAGGAATGCACGCAGCCCGCAAAGAATTCGCTGGCAGATACTGGCACCTATTACTACAAGGATGAGTTTGAGGAGCAGGGCGAAAACGGCGAGGCCAAGCCTGCCTCTGCCGTCATCGAGTTTATCGGCGGCGACGCTGCGAAGTTTGACGGCGCGATTGTTCCCGATGAGAACGGTAACTTGGTGTTTACTGTGGGAACCGCACGCCTGGCCTTTATCGACGAGCTCCACACCACCAAGGATAACGTGGGCGGCAACAACACCGAGACCGCGAAAGACGTTCTCAACCCCAAGTGGAACAACACGTCCGCCAAGGCGACCGCGACGCATGTCAATTCCTACCTGGGCAACAACGGCAAGATCAGCTTTGCGTGCAACATGACGCCGGCGACGGTGGAGACCAAGGCTAGCTTTAGCCTGACCAAGGTGCTCGAAGGCCGCGCCTGGACGAAAGAGGACACGTTTGAGTTTGGGCTGACGTCCGAGAACGGAGCCCCGATGCCTGCGGCTACGACTGCGGCTACGACCAAGAAGAACCTGGACGACAAGGGTAAGGCTGTCATCGACTTCGGTACGATCAAATACACCGAGCCTGGCACGTACGTCTACAGGGTCAGCGAAAAGAACGCCGGGACCACGGTTGACGGCATTGCCTACAGCAAGAACGTCGCGGAGATCACCGTGACGGTAACGCCCAACAAGAAGGGCGAGCTCAGCGCCGCTGTGAAGGTGACTTGGAGCGAAGCCGACGAGACCGAGTTCAAGAACGTCTACACTGCGGAGCCTGTTGAGTCCAGCGTTACCGACAAGATTGACGTGACCAAGTCTCTGACCGGGCGCGACCTTACGGCCGGTGAGTTCAGCTTTGAGCTGCGCGAGATCGTGGACAAGGAATTCAAGCCTGTCGAGACCGTCAAGAACGATGCCAACGGCAACGTGACGTTCAGCCCCATCAAGTACACCGAGATCGGTCAGCACACCTACACGCTGCATGAGGTTAAGGGTAACGCCGGTGGTATTACCTACGACGACACGGTCTACACCATCGTGACGACCATCAGCGATAACGGCAAGGGCCAGCTGGTTGCCACGCATGAGCTAAAGGATGCCAAGGACGTCAAGAGCATCGAGTTCAAGAACGCCTACACCACCAATGCCGCTGAGGCATCGCTTGCGGGTGTCAAGAATCTGCAGGTTGACGACGGTCTGACCCCGGCTGACATTGCCGGCAAGTTCACCTTTACCGTGGCCGGCGAAGAGGGCGCGCCTATGCCCGCGAACGCGAGCGTGACCAATGATGCCAAGGGCAAGGTCGACTTTGGCAAGATTACCTTTACGCTCGACGACCTTAACAAGGCTCTGGGCGAGAAGCCCGAGAAGCGCGAGCATACCTTTACCTACACCGTGACCGAGTCCGGCGAGGTCGCTGGCGTGACCAACGACGCCAAGCCTCCGCGTACGGTTTCCTTCACCGTGACCGATGACAGCAAGGGCAATCTGAGGGTGTCCCGCAAGCCGGACGGCGATGTGGCATTTACGTTCACCAATACCTACAGCGTGACGCCTGTCAAGACGAGCGTCACCGACCAGATCGCCGCGACCAAGGTCCTGACCGGCCGCGACATGGCTGAGGGCGAGTTCTCCTTCGAGCTCGTCGAGGGCGAGGGCAAGGACGCCAAGGTCGTTGCCACCGGCAAGAACGCCGCCGATGGCAAGATCACGATGAGCCCCATCGAGTACACCAAGGTCGGAACGCACCCCTATACGCTGCGCGAGGTCAAGGGCAACGCCGGCGGTATCACCTACAGCGATGCCAAGTACACCATCGAGACCACCATTACCGACAAGGGCGATGGCACGCTCAAGGCTGAGCATGTCCTGAAGGACGCCACGGCTGCGACCTTCAAGAACACCTACAGCGTGACCCCGTACGACGCAGAGCTCGACTTTGATCTGAGCAAGGCTATCGACGGTCGCGACTGGACGGACTCCGACGAGTTCAGCTTTACCATCACCGCCGCCGAGGGCACTCCGCTACCCGATCCTGCGACCGTAACCGTGAGCAAGCACGATGCGAAGGACGGCATCGCCGCCATCAAGTTCGGCAAGATCCACTACACGGCTGCCGGAACCTACAAGTATGAGATCCGCGAGAACGCGGGTAATACGGTCGGCATGACGTATGACTCCCACGTCGCGACCGCCGAAGTAACCGTGACCGAGGACGGCGATGGCAACCTGACCGCCAACGTCACCAAGAAGGAAAACGGACGCTTTACCAACACGTACCGCACTGAGCTTAACTACACCGCGGCCGGCGGTCTGTGGCTCAGCAAGTATCTGGACGGCCGCCCCATGACCGAGGGCCAGTTCACCTTTACCGTGACACCTGCTGACGACGCTTCGGCTCGCGCGCTCGGTCTGCTGCCCGGGGCCAACAGCTTCAAGTCTCCCGAAGCGGCAGAGGCAACGGTCGGACTGATCGACATTCTGGCTGGTCATGAGGTTAAATTTACGCAGGCTGACGCCGGCAAGACCTTCAAGTACACCGTGGCCGAAAAGAACGACGGCCAGCCCGGTTACACCTACGATGACGCCGTACGCACGGTGACGATCGCCATCGCCGACGACACCGCCGGTACGCTCACTGCTACGACGACCGTTTCCGGCGGTCCCGAGGGCACGCATGAGACGGTCCACAAGAGTGGCGAGAACAAGGTCGAGAAGGCCCTGGTGCCGTTCCACAACAGTTACAGCGCTACGACCAACACGCCTGGCGGCACCGCCGCTCAGGTCGTTGCCACCAAGACTCTGACCGGCCGCCCGATGGCCGACGGCGAGTTCTGGTTCGGCATCGCCTATCAGGGTGAGCTTGTGGCATACGAAAACCTCAAGCCCAATATCGGCGGGCACGTGAGCTTTGATACGCTGCACTACGACACCAAGATGCTTGCTAATCTTGAGGCTGCTGGGCTTGCTTATCGTACCGATAAGGACGGCAAGCTTGCCTGGACCATTAACTACACGGCCTACGAAGATTTATTCGGGCTGCCGAATGGCGTTTCCGCTACAACGTGGAGCTTTGGCTTTAAGGTTATCGTCGTCGACAACGGTGATGGTACCCTGACGGCGACGGTCGACTACGGCGGCGTCGAGCCCTTGTTCGAGAACGTCTACGGCGCCGACGCCGTGGATGCCGTGCTCACCGGTACTAAGAAGCTCCAGGTTGCCGAGGGCCTGACCCCGGCCGACATCACGGGTAAGTTCACCTTTACCGTGACCGCCGACGAGGCAGGTGCCCCGATGCCCGAGCGCACGACCGTAACCAACGACGCAGCCGGTAACGTGGACTTTGGCAAGATCCACTTTACGCTCGAGGACCTCAACCACGCCCTGGGCGTGACGGACGATGCGACCGATAAGGCCGAGGCAGACGAAGCTGACGACGTCGATGCCGACGAGGCAGAGGCTGAAGAGGCCGACGCCGACGTTGATACCAACGCCGATGAGCCCAGCGACGAGTCCGAGCCCACAGCCCCCACCGCCCCGCGCTCGCACACCTTTGCCTACACGGTGACCGAGTCCGGTAGCGCCCCTGGCGTGACCAACGATGCCAACGCCACGCGCAAGGTTTCCTATACCGTGACGGACGACGGCGCCGGACATCTGAGCGTCAAGCGCGAAGGCGACGACGGTGCTGCCTTCACGTTCACCAACACCTACAGCGTAACGCCTACCGATTCTTCCGTGACCGATCAGGTCAAGACGGTCAAGCGTCTGACCGGACGCGACCTTGCAGTCGGCGAGTTCACGTTCGATCTGCTCGAGGACGACGTGGTTGTCGCAAGCGGCACCAACGACGCCAACGGCACTGTGACACTGAGCCCGATCCGCTACGAGGCACCCGGCACGCACACGTACACGCTGCGCGAGGCTTGCCCCAACGCGCTCGGCCTGTACAAGGGCATCACCTATGACGGCACGACCTACACCGTCGTGACCACCGTTTCCGACAACGGCGACGGCACGCTGACCGCGACGCACAAGCTCGAGGGAACCACCGAGTCGGCTGGCTTTACCAACAAGTATCACGCCATGCCCACGCAGGTCTCCATCGGCGCCATCAAGGTGCTCGAGGGACGCGAGCTCAAAAAGGACGAGTTTAGCTTTAAGCTCGTTGGCGAGGACATCGAGTCCACCGTCACCAACGATGCCGACGGTAAGATCAGCTTCGACAAGTTTGAGTACGACGAGCCCGGTACGCACGTCTACACCATCAGCGAGGTCAAGGGCGACGAGGCCGGTATGACCTACGACAAGTCCGTCTTTACCGCGACCGTCAACGTGGTCGATGACGGCGAGGGCAGCCTCAAGGCAAGCGTCGCCTTTGCCAAGGGCGACAAGAGCGTCGAGGGCATCGTGTTCAACAACACGTACAAGAAGCCCGAGACTCCTACGCCGACGCCCGACCCCGGCACGCCCAAGACCGTGACGAACATCGTCAAGACGGTCAAGGGTTTCCTGCCCACCACGGGTGACCAGCAGGCTGCCGCACTGCTCATGGCATTCGTCGTCGCCATGGCCGGCGTCGGATCTCTGGTCTGGGGCATCCGTAAGCGCTAGACGCGCTGGCAGCGCCCGGGGCCAAAAGGCCCCGGGCGGCCGGCGGGGAGCCAGAAATGTAGCCCCCACCCCACCCCCAGCCGCCACGGAGGCATCTCCCTCCTCCGTGGCGGCATTTTTGTGCGTGGGGGAGGTGGGTGCGCCACGAAATCGGCCCATCTACTACGTTTGGCCCCTTACCTCCAACCATGCCAAAAAACGCCAAAACATAACCGCAGGTAGAACGCCTGCGGTTATGCTCAAAACGAAGGTATGGTCAGGGGTGTCGAGTCAAACGTAGTAGATGGGCCGGTTTCGTGGCGCGCGGTTCCGGCTGATCCCTTGGGGGCGGAGGAAAACGGATCATTTTGGTCCCGTGAGGCTGGCGGAGGCACTCGTGCAGGGCCGCCCGAACAAAACTATGCCGGTTTACGGGGCTGAGTCACGAGTCCCCAACCATGCCGATATTCGTGAAAATAAAATCGCAGGTAGACGAGCCGTCATTTTGCAGAAAACGCGGGTATGGATGGGGGTCCTGAGTTTAGCCCCGTAAACCGGCATAGTTTTGAAATGGTATTAAATCGGTGGCAGCCATTTTGCTATGCCGGGGCGGTCAGTCGTTGGGCAACTACCCTCGCAGGTAGGCGATGGCGATCTGCGTGCGGTTGCGCAGACCCATCTTTGCAAGGATCGAGCTGATGTGGTTGCGTACGGTGCCTTCGCCCATATAAGCGGTGGCGGCAATCTCCTTGTTGTCGAGGCCGCGGGCGATAAGCTCGGCGACTTCGAACTCGCGGTCGGTCAGGCTGGCAAAGGCCGCGGGCCGGCGAGGCGTGCCCGCCTCGACGCCCGTTCCGTCAAAATCGATGTCCTCGATTGCCTTACCCTCGAGCACGCGTTTGCCGTCCATGACCTGGGCCAACGCCGGAGGAATGGCGGCGACATCGGTTTTAATCAGGTAGCCGCGGACGCCCAGCTTGAGTGCCGACACAATGTATTCGTCATCCGAAAACGTCGTCAGAAACACCACGCGCGCCGCAGGGTCGTGCTCAAGGATCTCGCGTGCCGCCGAAAGGCCGTCGCGCTCCGGCATCTGGATGTCGAGCAGTGCGATATCGGGTGCGTGCTCGGCGTAGAGCGCCACCGCATCGTTGCCGTTGGCACCGGTGCCCACCACCTCGATCTGCGGCTGGGCGCCCAGGATAATCTTGAGCGAATCGACCACCAAGCGGTCGTCGTCGACAACGATGAGCCTCATCGGTCCTTATCTCCTTGCTGTTTGGGAACGGTGGCAAACACGCGCCAGCCGCCGGCGCCGACGCGCGGGCCGGCGGTGAAGGTGCCGCCAAGCGCCTCGATGCGCTCGCGCATGGAGGCGAGCCCCATACCCTCCGCGGCGCCGCGGCCGCTTGCTTGGACCCCGCCCACGCCATCGTCGGTAACGATGAGCTGGTAAAACGACGGATGCTCCATGCATCGTACAGTGACAGCATGGGCGCAAGCGTGGCGCATGGTGTTGGAGAGCGCCTCGCGCAGGACCGCCGCAAAGCAGTTCGCGACGTTTGCGGGCGCATGTTCGGTCATAACTTCAAGCTCAATCTGCGGGCCGCCGTCCGAGCGCGCGCCTTCAACAATGCGTTCGAGCTGCACGGAAAGGTCGACGGCGTTGTCGTTGAGCGCGTGGACGCTGGTGCGCACAAGCTGGAGCGCCTCGTCAACCGTGCGTTTGACGTCGGCGAAATCGGCGGAGACGCCGGGCTCGTCGGCATGGACCACGCGCAGGGCTTCGGCTTGCAGTGAGGCGCGCGTGAGTTGGTGCCCGACGTTATCGTGGATCTCGCGCGCGATGCGGGCGCGTTCGGCGAGCGTCGCGAGCTCGACTTCGTAGTCCTGGCGATCGGCAAGATCGCGGTTGCGCGCTTCGAGCACGAGGGCTCGTTCCTGCAGCTCGTCGCGGGTACGGTGCATGCGCTGCTGCTCGCGCTCCAACTGGGCGGTGCGTAGCGATAACAAGGTGGCGGCAACCGAAAGGATGGCGGCCAGCAGGAGCGTTCGGGCGGTAAGCGCATCGGCACGAAGGTCCGCGACGAGCGCAAAGACAAAGGCGACGCCAATGCCCAGCGCGGTCCAGGCGTGCTCACGGCGCACGCGCCGCGCGATGTCATAGAGGGCGAGAGGTGCAAACGGCACAAACGGCGGTATGAAGACGGCCGCGATGATGTAAACGTAGCTCGCGGCCTCGCTTGCACGGCGCGTGCGTTCATCCTGTGCGACCTCGGCCAGTGAGGTGGCGATAACGCCAAGGCAAAACGCCGCGACCAGGCGAGCGTCCACAGCAAGACCCATGGCGGCCGCAATACAGCACGCCAGTACGATCGATTTGTCGAAAAGCCTGTTCATACGGGTATTGTACGCGATGCTGCGCGCGGGGGAGGCGCCGCCCGGGACAACCGTGACATTCCTCCCGCGCGGCATAGCGGGGGAGTCGGCAGGCCGCACGACCAAGACCTCCGCACTCGTGACAAAGCTCACTGGTGCGCGCCGGAGGCTCCTGCGATGATGCAATCGTACCGGGCCGCAATCAACGGAAGGGCCGCCTCATGACAGACATCGTCCACGTCGAAAACCTCGTCAAGCGCTACGACGATCTTATTGCGCTCGACCACTTTAACCTGAGCATCGCCCCCGGCGAGATCTTTGGCCTGCTCGGACCCAACGGCTCGGGCAAGACCACGTCCATCAACTGTATTCTGCAGCTGCTCGCTTACGACAAGGGCACCATCGAGCTGTTCGGCGAGCCCATGACACCCGCCCGCTACGACCTCAAGCGCCGCATCGGCGTGGTGCCGCAGCAGGTGGCGGTATTCGATGAGCTTACGGTGCGCGAGAACATCGACTATTTCTGCAGCCTCTACGTCAACGACCGCAAGCGCCGCCGCGCGCTGGTGGACGAGGCGATCGACTTTGTCGGGCTGGGCGACTTTACCAAGTTCCGCCCCGGCAAGCTCTCGGGCGGCCTGGCGCGTCGCCTCAACATTGCCTGCGGCATCGCGCACAAGCCCGAGCTCATCTTCTTTGACGAGCCCACGGTGGCGGTCGACCCGCAGAGCCGCAACGCCATCCTGGAGGGCATCTGCCGCCTGCGCGACGAGGGCGCCACGGTGGTGTATACCAGCCATTACATGGAGGAAGTCGAGCAGATTTGCAGCCGCATCATGATCATGGACGGCGGCCGCGTGCTGGCGCAGGGCACCAACGACGAGCTCAAGCGCATGATTCAGATGGGCGAGCGCGTGACTGTCGAGGTCGGCGCCGTCGAGGCCGCCACAGTCGAGCGCCTGTGCGCCCTCGAGCACGTGCTCAGCGTCGAGCTGCCCGGCGGCGAGCTCGTCTGCACCTGCGAGGCGAGCCCGCACAACCTGGTCGACATCCTCGACACGCTGCGCGCTGCCGACGTTGCGCTCGGCCGCGTGTGGAGCGAGCCGCCGACCCTCAACGACGTGTTCCTCGAGATCACCGGCCGCGAGCTGCGCGACTAGGGGGCAGTCATGTTCAACACCATTATCATTACGGTCAAGACGCTGCTGCGCCGGCCGAGCACGTGGGTCTGGGGCGCTCTCTTTCCCATCGCGCTTTCCACGATGTTCATGTTTATGTTTGCGAACCTGAGCTCCGACGGCACGGTCGATCCGGTGCCGGTTGCCGTCGTGGCGGACGAGGCCTGGGACGCCTCGACCTTTAAGGACGTGGCGGCTTCGCTTGCCAAGGAAGGCGACGACCAGCTGCTCGATGTGAGCGAGTACGAAGACTTGGCTGCCGCGCGCAAAGCGCTCAAGGCCGGCGAAGTCGCGGGCATTTACACGGTGGATACCGCGGGCACGCCCAAACTCACATTGCTTTCGAGCTGTGACAGCTCGCGTGCGTCGACGGTGCTCACCGACCGCAGCATTTTGGAGACGGTGGCAAGCTCGTATACACAAAATGCCGAGCTCATGCGCCAGATTGCCCAGGACAACCCGGCGGCGCTCGCCGACCCGGAGGCGGTTGCGCGCGCCCTGTCGCTCGAAGGCGGCACCCGCCGCGTAAGCCTGACACGCACCACGCCCGATGGTACGGTCGTCTACTACTACGCGCTCTTTGGCCTGGTCGCGATGATGTCTGCCGAGTTTGCCGCCTTGAGCGTCGTCGATCTGCAGCCCAATCTGTCGGGCCTTGGTGCGCGTCGCTGTGTGGGCGGTCTTTCCAAGACGGCGTCGCTAGCCGGCATCTTTGTCGGCTCGTGGCTGGTTTCCTTTGCCTCGATGGCGGTCGCGATTAGCTACGTGCGTCTAGTCGTTGGCGTTGACTTTGGCGGGCGCGAGGGGCTGTGCCTGCTGGGCGGTGCTGCATCCGCGCTTGCCGCCACGGGCCTGGGGCTCTTTGTGGGCACGCTTCCCGTTAAGGGCGGCAAGGCGTCCAAGTCGGGCATCCTCACGGGCTTTGCCACCACGTGCGCCCTGTTCGCCGGCCTCTACGGCGAGCCGGCGATGGCACTTGCCGACGACGTCGCCCGCGCCTGCCCGGCCGAGTGCTGGCTCAACCCCGTCAAGCTCATCTGCGACATGTTCAATCGCCTGTATTTCTTTGAGGACCTGGGCCCCTTTGTCGTTCGCGCCGGCGCGCTGGTCCTCATGGCACTGCTGTTCGTTGCCGCCGCCACGCTGATCTTT
>CATZTY010000016.1 GCA_958424475.1 uncultured Collinsella sp. | reverse complement strand
CCGCATGCCCGAAAGCGAGCGCTCGGGGCACGAGATAAAGTGCACGGTCTTGTGTCCCTGCCCCAGCAAGTACTCGACCACTTGGCGTGAACAATCGAACTGATCGTTATCGACCGTCGAGCACAGCGGGTGCTCCAGCATGGTAACGAGCACCGTCTGCATACCGGGCAGCGGCTCAAAGGTGCCAAAGTCCGCCGGCATGCGGTTCATAATCACGACTATACCGTCCACCGGCAGTGCGCTCATACGCGACGATGCGCTCTCGAGGGTATAGGGGTGTCCATCTACTTTAGTGAGGGTGATGGCATAGCCGTGTTTGTCGGCCGCGGCGGCAAAGCCCTCCATACGGTCGAGGTTGCCGGTGCCGGTAATGTTGAACATGGCGACGCCGACGGTCTTAAACTTACCGCGGCGCAGCGATCGACCGGCAAAATTGGGGCGATACCCCAGCTCGCGCATGGCGGCACGCACGCGCTCCTTGGTCTCGGGGCGCACGCTGGGCGAATCGTGCACCGTACGCGAGACTGTCTGCTCCGAGACGCCCGCGAGACGCGCCACATCCTTAACGGAAACCGATTTTTTAACAGCGGCCATAGGTCGATCTTTCTATGTCGACGATGCCATTGGTGGCACCCTACGCAGTCATTTTTAACGCCTTCAAGTATATCCAACGCCTCCCCCACCATACGCTCACCACCCAAAACCTACCGTTCACCGACATTTTTGCTTCCTCAAACGGCTTTTGGCGCCCAAATGTTAACGTTGCCATTGTGCAAACACAGAGCCACCGGGCGGCTCAAACGTTTACGCATAAGGAATCGACGGTTCGCAGGCACAGGAACCACCGGTTCGCGTCTTTTTTTGTGTCGCAGAATGGCAACGTCAACATTTTGGCAACCGAACGCCAAAAGCTACCATCGTTGCTAACCCACCGACTCTTAGGAGCATTGCATGGAGCAACTCATCGCCACCATCGAAAAAGGCCAGCCCTTTTTCAACGCGATCGCCCGCAACAAGTACCTCAAGGCGATCCGCGACGGCTTTATCTCCGTCATCCCCATCATCATCTTCTCGTCCATCTTCTGCCTGGTAGCCTCAGTCCCCAACATCTGGGGTTTCTACTGGCCCGATGACATCAACAACGCCCTGTGGAAGTGCTACAACTACTCCATGGGTATCCTGGCCATCGCCTGCGCTGCCACCACAGCCAAGCACTTCGCCGACGCTCAGAACCGCGATCTGCCCAAGAACAACCAGATCAACTTCATCTCGTGCATGTGCGCGGCCATCATCGGCTTCTTGCTCCTTTCGAGCGACACGATCGCCACGGACGCTGCCAGCGGCTTCAACACCACCTACCTTGGTTCCAAAGGCCTGCTGACCGCCTTTATCGCTGCGTTTGTGACCGGCATCATCTACAAGTTCTTCATTAAGCGCAACATCACCGTCAAGATGCCCGAGCAGGTCCCGCCCAACATCTCGCAGACCTTTAAGGACATCATCCCCTTCTCCGTCTGTATCACCGTCTTTTGGGTCTTTGACATCGCCTTCCGCGCTGCTTTTGGCTTCTGCTTTGCCCAGGGCGTCATCCAGGTGTTCCAGCCCCTGTTCACCGCTGCCGACGGCTACATCGGCCTCGCTGTGATCTACGGCGCCATGAGCCTGTTCTGGTTCGTGGGCGTCCACGGCCCCTCGATCGTCGAGCCCGCCATCGCTGCCGCTCTCGTTGCCAACATGACCGACAACCTGGCTGCGTTCCAGGCCGGTCAGCACGCTTCTGCTGTCCTGACACAGGGTGCCCAGTACTTCGTCGTCTGCATGGGCGGCACCGGCGCCACGCTCGTCCTGGTCTTTATGTTCTGCTTCCTGGCCAAGTCTCAGGAGATGCGCGCCGTCGGTAAGGCCGCCATCGTCCCCGTCTGCTTTGCCGTCAACGAGCCGCTGCTGTTCGCTGCGCCCATCGTGCTCAACCCCGTCTTCTTTGTCCCGTTTGTCTTTGCCCCGATCGCCAACATCTGGATCCTCAAGATCTTTATCGACTTCTTGGGCATGAACGGCTTTATGTACACCCTGCCTTGGACCGTCCCCGGCCCCATCGGCACCATCATGGGCCTGGGCTTCCAGCCGCTCGCCTTTGTGATGCTCGCCCTCATCCTGGTCGTCGACTTCGTTCTGTACTACCCGTTCTTCCGTGCCTATGACGCCCAGAAGTGCGCCGAGGAGGCCGAGATTTCCCAGGAGGAGCTCGCCGCCAAGAACGCCGAGAAGGCTGCCAAGCTCAACGATGCCTTCCAGGGCAAGGCTGACGCCAAGAGCGTTGCCGCCGGCGCTGCTGCCGATGCCGTGAAGGCCGACGCCGCTGCCGCCTCCGCAGCACCCGCTGCCGAGGCAACAACCGCCAGCGACCTCAACGGCAAGCGCGTGCTCGTGCTCTGCCAGGGCGGCGGAACCTCGGGCCTGCTCGCCAACGCACTGGCCAAGGCCGCCAAGGAGCGCGGCATCAATCTTGAGACCGCTGCCGAGGCATATGGCAACCACGTCGACATGCTCCCCGACTTTGACCTGGTCGTCCTGGCCCCGCAGGCCGCGAGCTACCTGGCCGACCTGCAAAAGGACTGCGAGCGCGTGGGCAACAAGTGCGTCGCCTGCCGCGGTAAACAGTACATCGAGCTCTCCCAGAACGGCGATAAGTCTCTCGCCTTCGTAAGCGAGCAACTCTCGAAGTAAGTAACGCTCAGGGCCAGCCGACCATCCAAGACCGGCTGGCCCTTCGATTTAGACGATTGGATCATCATGTCCGTTAACCCTGCTAGCGTCACTAACCCGCCTGCGCAGTTTCCCGAGGACTTTGTCTTTGGCGGCGCCACTGCTGCCTACCAGGTAGAGGGCGAGACCCGCACTCACGGTAAGGGCAAGGTTGCCTGGGACGACTTCTTGGAGGCCCAGGGCCGTTTCTCCCCCGATCCCGCTTCGGACTTCTACAACCAGTACCCCGTCGATCTGGAGCTGTGCGAGGAGTTTGGCATCAACGGCATTCGCCTCTCCATCGCCTGGAGCCGCATCTTCCCCAACGGTATCGGTGAGATTAACCCCGAGGGTGTCCAGTTCTATCACGATCTCTTCGCCGAATGCCACAAGCACCACGTTGAGCCGTTTGTCACGCTGCATCACTTCGATACGCCGCTTCCCCTCTTTGAGAAGGGCGACTTCCTCAACCGCGAGACCATCGACGCCTTTGTGGACTTTGCCACCTTCTGCTTTAAGGAGTACGCCGACCAGGTGACCTACTGGTTCACCTTTAACGAGATCTGGGCCGACGCCTCCAACACCTACATCGAGGGCACCTTCCCCGGTGGCGTCAAGGCGCATCTGGCCGAGGCTTTCCAGTGCGAGCACAACATGATGCTCGCCCACGCCAAGGCAGTACTGGCCTTCCACAACGGCGGTTTTAAGGGCAAGATCGGCGTCATTCAGTCGCTGGAGTTTAAGTATCCGCTCAACGAGAACGACCCCGCCGACATCAAAGCCGCCAACAACGAGCACGTGCTGCAAAACCAGTTCTTGCTCGACGCCACCTTCCGCGGCGACTACGCGCCCGACACCCTCGAGTGCGCCAACCGCCTGGCCGCCGTCTCGGGCGGTACCATCCAGATCCTAGACGAGGATCTGGAAATCATGCGCGAGGCCGCCCTCTACAACGACTACCTGGGCGTTAACAACTACCAGTGCCGTTTCTTGAAGGCTTACGATGGCGAGAACGACCTGCACCACAACGGTACGGGCGAGAAGGGCACCGGCCGCTGGCGCGTCAAGGGCATTGGCGAGCACGTGAACAAGCCCGGCATCCCCACCACCGACTGGGACTGGATTATCTATCCCGAGGGTCTGTTCGATCTGCTCGTCTACATTAAGCAGCGCTACCCCAACTACAAGCAGATCTTCATCACCGAGAACGGCATGGGCTACAAGGACCCCTACAAGGACGGTTTTGTGGACGACCAGCCGCGCATCGACTACATCGAGCAGCACCTACGCTGGTTGCTCAAGGCCATGGAGGTGGGCGTCAACGTGGGCGGCTACTTCCTGTGGAGCCTGCAGGATCAGTTCTCCTGGACCAATGGCTACAACAAGCGTTACGGCTTCTTCTACGTTGACTTTGAAACCCAGAAGCGAACGCCCAAGGCAAGCGCATACTGGTATAAGCACGTGGCACAGACCCGTCGTCTGGACTAGTTAACGCCATCGGCCGCCGTGACCATCACGCTGCCGTGCACCTTACCATTCCCGATCGCATGGGCGCTGCGTCCATGCACCTCTTTCCGTGTGGCGGATACGACCTTCCCGGTGGATGCTTCAGCATCCTTGGTCGTATCCGCCGTTTTTGTTTTTGGGCGGACCGAGGGCGGGCCGTTTGTCTCAATCTGTAACATGTAGACCACTTTTGACCGTCTACCTGCTACAGATCGAGACAAACGGAATAAGCCGGGCCAAAAATCTCGATCTGTAACATCTAGCCGAGTTTTTGGGTCCTAGCTGTTACAGATTGAGACAAACGGAATAGGCCGAGCACGTCTACGCCCGCAAGTCCTTTACGCTGGAACGCTCGACCAACACGCCCGAGACGAGCGTACGGCTTCTGGAGCCCGGGGCTTCCAGACCTGCGACGACCTCATTAAGCGCACGGACGCCCAGCTCGCGGTGGCGGAACTTCACCGACGTCAGAATCGAGTTGGGAATCGTCTTGTAAAGCTCGTCATCAAAGCCGATCACGGACACATCATCGGGCACACTGAGCCCTTTATCACGTAAAGCCATCATCACGCCGTTTGCCATGCAGTCGTTAGCCGCGAGGACCGCCGTGCAATCGGGTTTATCGGCAAGCACAAGGCCCGCAGCATAGCCACTATCCGCATTCCAATCGCCTTGCAGAGGCTCGGGCGGCTCAATGCCACGCGCCTCGAGTGCCGCACGCCAACCTTTCATACGGCACTGGCTCGACAGCGACTCTTCCTTACCAGAGACGAAGTACACGTTCTTGTGCCCGCGATTCAAGAAGTACTCGCACGCCATACGAGCGCCGCCCTCTTGATCGTCACTGACGGTGGAGCAGGTAGGATGCTCCATCGGCGTAATAATCACCGTCTTGAGGTCTTTCGGCGCCTCAAAGCTATCAAAGTCATCGACCATCTGACGCAGGTTGAAGATCATGCCATCAACAGGCAGCTGCGACATCCTACGCGCCGCATCGGCAAGAGTCATCTTCTCACCTCCGCACTTCTTAATCATCGTGAGCGCAAAGCCGCGTTCTTCGGCGGCATCGGCGATACCGTCAATCATGTCCACGGCACCGCCCGACAAGTGGAACAGCGCCACGCCGATGCACCCGTAACGGCCCAACTTGAGCGAACGCGCGGCAAAGTTGGCTCGAAACCCGAGCGCCTCCATGGCCGCATGGACCTTATCGCGTGTCGACTCTCGCACGCTATCGGGCTCGTTGATCACACGCGAAACCGTCTTGAGAGAAACACCCGCGGCAATCGCCACATCGTTCATTGAGATATTTTTCTTGTCCATCGTTGCCACTACTTCTCCAGTCGGTTTTGCATCGCTTGTTTTTTGCGTTCTAGCATACACTACCTGCCCGACTGACAAATCAGCCGTTTATCGGACGATATCGACCGTTCACCTGTAAATCCTTGTTGCTCTTCCAAAAATGTCTTACGTTGTCATTAACGAAATGACAACGTTGTCATTTCGCAATGCCTTCCTTAAGCAGGAAGGCTTCCGGGCAGTCCTGACCATCCATCGACGACCAGTTCCATCCACATGTATCGCGCATCAAGTAGCAAAGGAGCTCTATGGACGCCATCGTAAAGATGCTCGAAAAGCATCAGCCGTTCTTTGAGAAAATCTCGAGGAACATATACCTCCAGGCCATCAAGGACGGATTCCTTGGGTGCATGCCCATTGTCCTCACCTCTTCGATCTTCCTGCTCATTGCCACCCTTCCCGGCGTCGTTGGCGTCACGCTGCCCCAGCCGCTCATCGACTGGTGCAACAAGCTGTACAACTTCACCATGGGCGTCATGGGCATCATGGTTGCCGGCACCACTGCCAAGAACTTCACGGCTTCCATGAACCGTCGCATGCCCGCCGGCAAGGTGCTCAACGACGGCTCCACCATGGTTGCCGCCCAGTGCAGCATGCTGCTGCTCGCTGTTACGCAGTTCACCACCAAGTTCAACGGCTCCGAGCTTTCGGTCTTCGATTGCACCAGCATGGGTACGCGCGGTCTGTTCTCGGCCTATATCGCCGCGTTCATTACCGTGTGGGTCTATAAGTTCTGCGTCTCCCGCGATCTGACCATTAAGCTGCCCAAGGAGGTCCCGGGCGCCATCGCTCAGAACTTCCGCGACATCATCCCCTTTGGCGGCGCCGTCATCATCTGCGGCATCATCGATGTCGTCGTGCGCAACCTCATGGGCGTTCCGTTCTCCGAGCTGCTCATCAAGCTGCTCTCCCCGCTCTTCACTGCGGCAGAGACCTACCCCGGACTCATCCTTATTCAGGCAGCCACCGCGTTCTTCTGGTTCATCGGCGTCCACGGCCCCTCGATCGTCCAGCCGGGCATGGACCCCATCCGTCTTGCCAACCAGGCCGAGAACCTGCAGGTTCTGCTGGCCGGTGGCCACCCCGCCCACTCCCTCACCTTTAACATGTCGCTCGTGGGCGAGTTCGGCGGCACCGGAGCCACGTTCATCGTGCCGCTTCTGCTGATTCTCTTTATGAAGTCCAAGCAGCTCAAAGCCGTCGGTAAGGCCTCGATTGTTCCTGTTGCCTTTGCTGTCAACGAGCCGCTGCTCTTTGGCGCGCCGATGATCCTTAACCCCTACATGCTCATCCCCTTTGTTGCCGCCGGCTGCGTCAACGTGAGTGTTGCCAAGTTCTTTATCGATAACGTGGGCATGAACGGCTTCTCCTTCGTGGTGCCTTGGGCCACCCCCGCCCCCATCGGCATCTTCATCACCACGAACTTCCAGCTTATCGCCCTGGTGTTTGTCGCAATCATCATCTTGCTGGACGCCATCATCTACCTGCCGTTCTTGAAGGCATACGATAAGCTGCTCTGCGACCAGGAGGCCGAGCGCGCCGCCGAGCTGGGTCTCGAGTCCGATGGTGCCGCTGCCATCGCCGCCAACGCCCCTGCGCCCGCTGTCGAGCAGACCACCGCTTCCGTCGAGACGACCGCTGCCGCCGCCGGCAGCGAGCCTGTCGCCGATCAGCCCGAGCCCGCCTCCGACGCATCCGCCAAGAAGGATGTCGATGGCCTGAAGGTCCTCGTCCTGTGCGCCGGCGCCGGCACCTCTGCCATGCTCGCCAACGCCATCAAGGAAGGTGCCGCACAGACCGGAGAGAACATCGCTTCCTCCGCAGGCGCCTATGGTCAGCACACTGCCATCATGGATCAGTACGACGTTATCGTGCTTGCCCCGCAGGTCCGTAGCTACTACAACGACATGAAGGCCGACACCGATCGCCTGGGCATTAAGCTGCTCGCTCCCCGCGGTAAGGAATATATCGACCTTACCCGCGACCCCGCTGGCGCCATCAAGTGGCTCCGCGAGAACCTCGACTAGTTCCTCCCTCTGTTGGTGCCCGGACCCCCAGTTTGGGCACCTCCCCCTATTCGTATCCCACAGAAAGGATGACTCATGACCAACCCCATGCAGTTCCCCGACGGCTTTGTGTTTGGCGGCGCCACCGCTGCTTACCAGGTTGAGGGCGAGACCCGTACGCACGGCAAGGGCAAAGTGCCCTGGGACGATTTCCTGGCAGCCCAGGGTCGCTTCTCCCCCGACCCCGCAAGCGATTTCTACAACAAGTACCCGGTCGATATCGACCTGTGCCAGCGCTTCGGCATCAACGGTATCCGTGTCTCCATCGCTTGGAGCCGCATCTTCCCCAGCGGCACTGGTGAGATTAACCCCGAGGGTGTTGCCTTCTATCACGAGCTCTTTGCCACCTGCAATAAAGCCGGCGTTATCCCCTATGTCACGCTCGATCACTTCGATACGCCCGAGGCCTTTTACCAGAACGGCGGCGAGGGCTTCCTGACGCGCACGACGATCGACGCCTTTGTCGAGTACGCCAAGTTCTGCTTTGCCGAGTTCACCGAGGTCAAGCACTGGTTTACCTTTAACGAGATTCCCGCGACCGCCGAGGGCAGCTTTATCGTCGGCAACTGGCCGCACGGCGAGAAGTATCGCCTGGACAAGGCCTTCCAGCTTATGCACAACATGATGGTGGCCCATGCCAAGGCCGTCGTCGCCTTCCATGAGGGCGGCTTTGAGGGCGAGATCGGCATTGTCCAGAACCTGGAGCCCAAGTATCCCCTCGATCCCAACAATGCCGCCGACTGCGAGGCAGCTCGCATGGCCGACGTCATCAACAACCGCTGGGTACTCGACGCCACCTTCCGCGGCCACTATGCAGCCGACACCATGGAGGCTGCGACCAAGCTGGCCCATATCGCCGGCGGCGAGCTCAACGTCCGCGACGAGGACATCGCCGCGCTGACCGCCGCGCTCCCCTACAACGATTGCCTGGGCGTCAACACCTACAAGTGCCAGTTCCTGCGCGCTGCCGAGGGCGAGAACGACATCAACCACAATGGCACCGGCGACAAGGGCTCCTCGCGCTGGTTCCTCAAGGGCGTGGGCGAGTCATGCGTGCGCGAAGGCATACCCACCACCGATTGGGACTGGATCATCTATCCCGAGGGCCTCTACGACCTGCTGCTCCGCATTAAGAACGATTACCCCAACTACAAGAAGATCTACATCACCGAGAACGGCATGGGCTATAAGGACGACTTTGAGGACGGCTTTATCGACGACGCCCCTCGCATCGACTATATGCGTCAGCATCTCGCATGGATCCTCAAGGCAATCGACGGTGGCGTTAACGTCGACGGTTACTTTGTGTGGTCGCTGCAGGACCAGTTCTCCTGGACCAACGGCTATAACAAGCGTTACGGCCTGTTCTACATCGACTTTGAGACCCAGAAGCGCTACCCCAAGGCGAGCGCGTACTGGTACAAGAACGTCGCGGAGACCGGCCTGCTCATGGCCTAGTTTCCGCCGCATACCCCCTGTCGGCCGCATGCGAATCCCTCCACGGGTTCGCATACGGCCTTTTTGTTTTGGTGGGCCCGAGCAGGCCGTTTGTCTCGATTTGTAACATCTAGCCGAGTATTTCGGCCCTAGCTGTTACAGATCGAGACAAACAGAACGCCCGAGCAGAAATATCTCAATCTGTAACATGTAGACCACTTTTGACCGTCTACCTGCTACAGATCAAGACAATAAGATAGTCAAATCCGAACTTTCCAAGCAGTTATGAGGCATGGTTTCTAGTTTTCGGTATCACGAACATACTTTCGGTATCATTTAATGGTATTATGATATCGAAAGTATGTTCGTGATACCGAAAGGAGACACATGCGCCAGTTCGATTACGCCACAGTCCCAGCGGAACTCGAAGCAACTCCAATCACCAACCTCCTCCTCTCGATACGCGAGCATAAAGGCCGACAGCTTGTTCTGAGTCAAGTCAAACCCGAACTCCTATCGTCCCTTATGGAGGAAGCTAAGATCCAAAGCACCCAATCCTCCAACGGACTTGAAGGAATTGTTACCACCCAAAAAAGACTCAAAGCAATCATGGCGTATTCCGCCAAGCCAAGCTCCCGCGCAGAGGAAGAAATCGCTGGATACCGAGATGTGCTGTCGCTTATTCACGAGCAACACGATTCCATTCCCGTAACGCCATCGGTCATTCTGCAGTTGCATCGTGACCTCATGGCGCACACGGCAATCTCGTATGGAGGCCATTGGAAGGATAGCGATAACGAAATCGTCTCCATTGACGATCAAGGTAATCGATTTGTGCGCTTTAGGCCCCCTTCGGCTCTAGCAACCCCGGGACTTATTAAAGAAGCCTGCCAGTCCCTCAACGATGCTTTATCTCGCCAAGTTTGCGATCCCCTCCTTATATCGCTCCGCTTTATCTTCGATTTTGTCAGTATTCATCCCTTCAACGATGGCAATGGCAGGATGAGCCGGCTCCTTACAACGCTGCTGCTCGAAAAGACTGGATACGACGTTGCGCGTTACATCAGCATCGAACGACTTATTGAAGACAACAAAGCGCTTTACTACAACGCCCTCGCTGCAAGCTCCACTGGATGGAATGAAAATCAAAACACCGAAGCACCCTTTATCCGTTTCATGCTCGGAACAACCCTGGCCGCCTACCGACAGCTCGAACAGCGTACCTTAATTGAATCAAGCACTCGTCCCATGTCGAAGCAAGCGCGCATCGCCGTTCTATTTCAACAGAGACCCGGCGTCATTAAGAAATCAGACATCCGATCCAACTGCCCCGATATCAGCGAGGTTACCGTTAAACGAACCCTCAGTCAGCTTGTTAGTTGCAGCGCAATCGAAAAAACAGGGGCGGGTCGTTCGACGGGCTACATACTCAAAGACGTCCATGCTCTAGAACTATTCTTGCAATCCACAATACCCGATAGCGAGGCCGCAATAACAAAAGAGGCTCCAAAGGATAAGCTCCTTGAACGTGTAAGCCACGCCGAGGATGAAAGCAGAGAGGGGCTCAATGAAGACTACGATTCATTCTCAAGGGACATAAAGACGAAATACGGAGTCTAGTCATATCCCAGAATAGCCTCATCCTTGTTGCCCAAAATTATTTGCGCGTCATTGTGAAGCGATAATCCCCGCGCCGGCAGGGGGCAGAAGTATCGCCTGCTGCGTTAGCTAGCAAATGATCTGCGTGTGCTCCTCGATGGCGGCGCGATCTTCGGCGGCAATACCCGACTCGCACACCACGGCGTCCAAATTGTCCAGGCGGCAGAAGGTGTAGAAGTCGCGCTTGCCGATCTTGCTGGAGTCGGCGATCAGATAGCGCGAGTCGGCCTTGCTAAAGGCGAGCTGCTGGATACGACCCTCATCCATATTAGACGTAGACACGTCGCCATCCAGAATGCCGTTGGCGCCGATAAACGCCGCATCGATACCCAACGCACGCAGGGTATCCTCGGCCGTTGGTCCCACAAAAGCGGCGGTGCGGCGACGGTACATACCGCCCACGAGGCACAGGTCGCAGTCCTCGCGCGCCTCGAGCAGGTTAAACACCGAAAGCGAATTGGTCACGATGCGCAGGCGAAACGCCGGCAGCATCGAGGCCATCTGCTCAACCGTGGTGCCTGTACCCAAAAAGATGGTCGAGCCCTCCTCGATAAGCTCCACGGCGCGGCGCGCAATCTGCAGCTTTTCTTCGGCATGCTTGGTACGCTTTTCGCTGTGCGAATACTCATGGCGCAGCATAGCGTGTGGACGGCCCTGC
>CATZTY010000015.1 GCA_958424475.1 uncultured Collinsella sp. | reverse complement strand
TGTGGACCTTCTATTGGAAAAAACAACAGGCGCGCGCTTTTGGGATTACTCGCACCTACCGTTTAACCTGCATGGACGTATCTGCCTGTACTGGGCTTGCGCATTCGGCTTGGGTGCGTTGTGCATTTGCCGTTTAGTGGAGCCGGCATTGCTGGGGCTGCTTGGCCATCTGCCGGTGCTGATTGTGCGGCTGTCCGCCTTTATCGTCGCGGTCGCGATGATGGTCGACGCGGTGTGCTCGTTGGCCAGTTGGCGCCGCCTGTCCGATCAACTGGAGCGTGTGCGTGCCGACCTTGCCGACCGCATCAATGAGTCGCTTGCCGACGCCTCGGACTCAATGCTCGAACGTATTCCCGATTCGACGATTGACTCGGTGGCACAGACGCATATCCGCAGTCGTGCCGTTAACGCGTGGCTGGCGGAGCTGGGCGATGCCGCGCTCGATGCCCTGCGTGAGAAGGCTTCGATGCCGACGTTTATTTCGGACGGCGCGCGCGGTCTGGCGCTTGCCGCCCGCCGCGTGGCCGATGCCGCGCCGAGCGTGCCCCATCCATCGCTCGCCCGTCTCCGTGCCGGCAAGCGCATGAGCCGTCCGGTGCCGAGCGTGTCGCTCAGCCGCCGCGACCTACGCTTCTTTAACGCCTTCCCGCGTCTGCGCATCAATCGCTACGAAGGTGTCATTCGAGCAACTAATCTCCGCGACCGCGCCCGCGAGCTGTTCCGCCGCTAAGAGCTGGAGTCGTAGAGGCGCCTTGCAAGTGCGTGTTTCCTAGGGAAGTCACCTTATCGCTCTGCCCAATCGTGATTCCCCTAGGGAAAACACGCTACTGCCGCCGCCAACTGTGATTCCCTTAGGGAAAACACGCTAAAGAGTTCCTAGCCGTGTTTCCCCTAGGGGAATCACGGACGAATCTGATGCGGAGTCTGCCTTGGGACTGCCTTGCCTCTGCATATAGCTGATTTGAAATGTGGGCATAGATGGCCTCTCGATTTACGCGTTTCCCATTGGTTTCGTGTCCGTTGCCGCGCCGTTTCCAAGATTGCGGCGCCGTTTCCATTCGACAACACAGCGTTTAACAACGCCGTATCTGGTCTACACCAGTTGCCCCTCGGCCGCATTATGGGCGCCGACAACGTTCATACGACCAAGGGGGAGCGAATGTACGATACGGGATCGACAACGTTTATGCTCATCTGCACCATGCTCGTGTTTTTAATGACACCGGGCCTGGCGTTTTTCTATGGTGGCCTGTCCAGGCGCAAAAATGTCATCAACACCATGCTCATGTGCTTTGGCGCCATTGGCCTGGTTGGTGTGCTGTGGATTGTTGCCGGCTGGTCGCTGGCCTACGGCGGCGACGGTTCCAGCCCGTTTATTGGAGGCTTTGACCAGCTGCTGTGCCTGCCGGTGCTCAACCAGGTGCTGCTGGCGGCCGAGGGCAATGCTGCGGACGGTGCCGTCTATCCTCAGATCATCAACATCGCATTCCAGATGGCGTTTGCCATGATCACCGCCGCTATCGTTACGGGCAGCCTGGCCGGGCGCGTTAAGTTTAGCGCCATGGCAACCTTCCTGGGCATTTGGCTGCTCGCGGTCTATGCGCCGCTTGCTCACATGGTTTGGGGCGGCGAGGGCTCCTTTATCGGCGACATCATCGGCGCACTCGACTTTGCCGGTGGCGACGTGGTACATATTTCGTCCGGTCTGACGGGCCTGATTCTCTGCCTGATGCTCGGCCGTCGTCGTGGCTTTGGCGTGGTGAGCTACCGTCCGCATAACGTGCCGTTTGTGGCGCTGGGCGCCGGCCTGCTTTGGTTTGGCTGGTTTGGCTTTAACGGTGGCAGCGAGTTTAAGGCCAACGCCGTGGCGGCACTCGCCATCCTCAACACCGTGACGGCCAGCGCGGCGGGCATGGTCTCGTGGCTTGCCGTCGAGCGCGTGCACACCGGTCGCCCCACGCTGGTGGGTGCCAGCACCGGTCTGGTTGCGGGCCTTGTGGTGGTCACGCCGGGCGCGGGCTTTGTCGAGCCGTGGGCAGCGCTGGTTATGGGCCTGATCGTGTCTCCCGTCTGCTACCTGGCCATCAGCCATCTTAAGACCAAGTTTGGCTACGACGATGCACTCGACGCGTTCGGTTGCCACGGCATCGGCGGCATCCTGGGCGGCGTGCTCACGGGCCTGTTCTGTGTGCCGGAGCTCTCGTGGACCGGTAAGGGCGGTCTGTTCTACACGGGCGATGTGTCGCTGCTCATCTCGCAGATTTTGGGCATTGTGGTGACGGTCGCTATTGTGCTGGTGCTCGATTTGGTGATCGCCGCGGTGGTCAAGACGCTGTTCCACGGCAGCCTGCGTGTGGACGAGGCCGACGAGGCGCTGGGCTTGGACGCGAGTCAGCACGGCGAGAGCGCGTATCCCTCGTTCTCGGGACTTGACTAGCGGCACGGCTTTCCCAGGCACCCGACCTTGCCCCTCAAACCGTCGCTTGCGTACCGAAGTACGCGGCGCTCCTCTTTCGGGGCAATCTCGGGCACCTGGAAAACCCGTGTCATGTGAAGGACAATCAATTTCTTTTATTAAAGAGAGGAATTCATTATGAAAAAGATCACGGCTATCGTGCGTCAGGAAAAGCTTGAGGTTCTCAAAGACGCGCTGTTTGCTGCTGATGTTCGCGGTATGACTATCAACCAGGTGCAGGGCTGCGGTGCACAGCATGGCTGGAAGGAATACGTGCGCGGCAACGAGTTGCTTGTCAACACGATCCCTAAGGTGCAGTTCACGCTCATTTGCGCCGATGAGCATGTCGACGGAATTGTCGAGATTATCTGCAATGCTGCTCGCACCGGTGCCGTTGGAGACGGCAAGATATGGGTCGAGCCGGTCGAGGAAGTTATCCGCATCCGTACCGGCGAACACGGCCCCGCCGCGGTGTAGGACAATCTTTCGCCTGACGGGCGCGCCTCTCTTGGGGCGCGCCCGTTCTCGTCTACAATATCGTGAAGACGAAGGAGAGACACGCCCATGATCAAGATGTTTGCGAGTGATTTAGACGGAACGCTGCTGAACGCCCTGCACGAGGCGGATGGGACCATCCGTCGTGCCATTCGCGAGCTGACCGAGGCTGGCCTGCATGTGGTTCCCGCGACCGGGCGCTCGACGCTGCCGATTGGCGAGCATGGCTTTACGGGCCTGGCACTCGACGCCTGCTGCTCCACTGGGTCCATCGTGCGCGACAGCCATGGCGAGGTGCTCAGGACCTGGACCATCGACTCGCAGATTACCGAGGAGCTGCTCAAGGAGTTTCCGGATATCTGTTTTGACTGCTCCACGCCCGATGGCATGTTCTCGAGTGGATCGTTCGAGATGCACCAGGCAGGCTTTAAAAAAGACAGTCCTATCAAGCGCATCGTGATGCGCGGTATGCGTGCACGTGGCGGGTACCACGAGGAACAGTATTTCGACCAGTCGATCGGTGACATCCTGCGCCACGATGTGTGCAAGATCAACTGTCGCGTGACCTCGCCCGAGCTGGAGCGCGACCTTAAGGCGTATTTGGCCGAGCGCTCGGACCGTGTGGTCAACGCGCCGTTTGATCCGGTGATGTTCGAGATCACGGACGTGGCGTGCAACAAGGGCGAGAGTGTGGCCTGGTTGGCGGGCTACTACGGCATTGCCGAGGACGAGGTCGCGGTCTACGGCGACGGCGGCAACGACATCGCCATGCTCAAGCGCTTCCGTCACAGCTACGCGACCAAAAACGCAAGCGATGCCGCTAAGGCCGCCGCTAGTGCGACCATCGGCAGCTGCATGGTCCACGCCGTCCCCAAACACATGCTTGCCACCATGCATAAGCAAAACTCCCGCACCGTCGTCGAATAATGTGACAAAGGGACAGCCCCTTTGTCACAGGTGACGCTGGTCTCTTGAAATACGAACAAACATTCGCATATCTAACTGCGCTTTGATAGAATTGATACTGTTGGCGGCAGTTCCATGTGCCGGGCAACGCCCTCCATCTGATGGGAGGTGATGCCCATGACCGATCTGATTGATTTCGTGAGACTTCTGACCGCTTTGGTCTCGTTCTTCACGGCGCTTGTCGGCCTTTCCGAGGCACTCAAGCAGCGTTCGAAGCGCAACAGAAGGGGTCGCCGCCGCTAAGGCGTTGACCCCCTAATGCAAACAACGGCGTTGCCCAGCCAGCTACAACTTGGGCTGCCGTCGACACTATTCTACCCACGAATGACATTTTGAACAATCGGCAATGTCGCTCCAAAAGCCAGGCACAACTGGCACAACCTAGGCGGTCGCTGAATGTGACAAGGGGACAGCCCCTTTGCCACACCCCAAATATTGCCTTTACGTGTTGATACACACGGTGTGCAATAATACTCGCACTGTGCAATAGCGCACAGGCTGAGTAACAAGGAGGACGCTTGTCCCAGCTCGAGAAATGCGATCGCCGGTCCCTTCGCTCGCAGCGTGCCCTTCGCCAGGCACTTGCCAGCGAGCTTGCCGAAAGCGGCGACCTTTCGCGCATTAACGTCGCGTCGCTCACCGAGCGTGCCGGCCTTACGCGCCGCACGTTCTATTCGCACTACCGCGATATTCCCGACTTTATCAGCCAGATCGAGGACGGCCTGCTTGCCGAGATTCGTGAGCGGGTGGAGCTTATCACCGCAGCTCAATTACCCGATCTTTACCGCAACATCGACGAACTCGAGCCGGCAACCGGTTCGGTTGAGCTGCTACGCTATCTTGCGGCCAACCGCGATTTGATCGGATCGCTGCTGGGCCCGGGCGGCGACCAGGCCTTCATTAAAAAGATCATCGATACCGCACGCGAGGCCGTGGTGCCTCGTGCACAGACGGGCATCTTGGGCTTGGCGCTGGGCACGTTCTTTGACTACTACGTCACCTACGTCGTGAGTGCCGAGGTCGGCCTGATTCAGCGCTGGTTTGAGCGTGGGCTCACCGAATCGCCCGAGACCATGGCGCGCATTATGACGGTTATCGCCTTTGTGCGCCCCGGCGACCTGTATGGCCAACCCATCGATATCAACGTGCCGGAATACGGCATGAAGCTATTGAATCTGCAGCTCGAGGACGCGGTCGACACCACCGCAACCGTCGAGTCCAACAACTAAGAGGAGAGACAATGAGCAAACTCGTCGAGGGCATTAAAGACCGTGTGGTCGCTGCCGCACGCGAGGCCGCGCCCGCCGTGGTGGACGCCGCGCAGAAGGCCGCGACCGCGGCTGCCGAGAAAGTTGCCGAGGCAGTTGCCGATGCCAAGAACGCGGCAGGGGAGACGTCCGTCGCTAGCGAGCCCGCCACCGCCACCGAGCCCGTAGCCGCCACCGCCGCCCACGCCCCCGAAGGCGCGATCTTCAACCCCGGCAACGCCCACGGCAACCTGCACCTGGGCATCGACGTGGGCTCCACCACCGTTAAGCTCGCCGTGCTCAACGACGACAACCAAATCGTTTACGCCAAGTACCAGCGCCACCACACCGACGTCCGCGCTTGCGCCCGCGACTTGTTCGAGGTCGCCGCGACTGTGCTGCCGACGGCCCAGATGACCTGCGCCATCACCGGTTCGGGCGGTCTGCTGCTGTCCCAGTGGCTCGACCTGGAGTTTGTCCAGGAGGTCATCGCCAGCAAGCGTGCCGTCGAGACTCTCATTCCGGCCACCGATGTCGCCATCGAGCTGGGCGGCGAGGACGCCAAGATCATCTACTTCGACAACGGCATCGAGCAGCGCATGAACGGCACCTGCGCCGGCGGCACGGGCGCGTTCATCGACCAGATGGCCACTCTGCTACACACCGACGCCAGCGGCCTTAACGAACTCGCGGCCAACGCCACCACCATCTATCCCATTGCCAGCCGCTGCGGCGTCTTCGCCAAGACTGACGTGCAGCCGCTGCTCAACGAAGGCGCCCGCCCCGAGGACGTCGCCGCTTCCATCTTCCAGGCCGTCGTGACCCAGACCATCTCGGGCCTGGCGTGCGGCCGTCCCATTCGCGGCAACGTCGCCTTCCTGGGCGGCCCGCTGCAGTATCTCTCCGAGCTGCGCCACCGCTTCTACCTCACGCTCAACCTGGACGAGGAGCACCGTATCGTGCCCCAAAACGCTCACCTGTTCGTGGCGAGCGGCGCCGCCATGGCGCACGAGTCCAACAAGCTCAGCACGTTCCCGCAGCTCATCGAGGCCATCGACAGCTTAGGCGACACACAGGGTGCCGAGGTCGAGCGCCTGGATCCGCTCTTTGCCACCGACGAGGACTTTGCCGAGTTCAAGACCCGCCACGACCAGGAAGTCGTCCCCAAGGGCAAGCTCGATGGCTACGCCGGCCGTGTGTTCATCGGCATCGACGCCGGTTCCACCACCATGAAGGCCGCACTCGTGGGCGAGGACGGTCAGCTGCTGCACACCTGGTACGGCAACAACAACGGCGACATCCTGGGCACGGCCAAGGTCATCATGGCCGATTTCTACAACCACATTCCCGCCGGCTGCACCATCGGCCACGTGACCACCACGGGCTACGGTGAGGCGCTGCTTATCGAGGCCCTCAAGGCCGACTCCGGCGAGATCGAGACCGTCGCGCACCTGCGCGGCGCCAAGGCGTTCCTGCCCGGCGTCGAGTTCATTCTGGACATCGGCGGCCAGGACATGAAGTGCCTGCGCGTCAAGGACGGCGTTATCGAGCACATCATGCTCAACGAGGCCTGCTCGTCGGGTTGCGGTAGCTTTATCGAGAGCTTCGCCGTCTCTATGAACATGGACGTGCGCGCGTTCGCCAACGCTGCCATCCATGCCAAGGCTCCGGTCGACCTGGGAAGTCGCTGCACAGTCTTTATGAACTCGCGCGTCAAGCAGGCGCAAAAGGAAGGCGCCACGGTGGGCGACATCGCGGCCGGCCTGTCCTATTCCGTCATCAAGAATGCCCTCTTCAAGGTCATTAAGCTGCGCGACCCCAAGGAGATCGGCAACCAGGTGATCGTCCAGGGCGGCACCTTTATGTCCGATGCCACGCTGCGTGCGTTTGAGCAGCTCACCGGCGTTCATGCCGTACGTCCCGACATCGCCGGCTGCATGGGCGCCTACGGTGCGGCCCTGCTCGCCCGCGATCGCGCCGGCGCCGACGGCACTTCGACCATCCTCTCGGCCGAGGACATCGCGCACCTTACCGTGACGCAAAAGCATGTCCGTTGCGGCCGTTGCTCTAACAACTGCCAGCTTACCGTCAACGATTTTGGCGGCGGTAGGCGCTTCATTACCGGCAACCGCTGCGAGAAGGGCGCCGGCCACAAAAAGCAAAAGACCGAGGCCCCCAACCTCTTCAAAAAGAAAAATGAGCTGCTCTTTAACCGCGAGGTGCTGAGTCCCGACGAGGCCCCGCGCGGCACCGTGGGTATCCCGCGCGCGCTCAACATGTACGAGAACTACCCCTTCTGGCACGCGTTCTTTACGCGCCTGGGCTTTAGCGTGCAGCTGTCCGACCAGTCGAGCAAGAAGACTTACCAGGCAGGCATCGAGTCCATGCCGTCCGAGAGCGTGTGCTATCCGGCCAAGATGAGCCACGGCCACGTGATGAACCTCATCGACCGCGGTGTCGACTTCATTTGGATGCCGTGCGTGCGCTGGGAGCGCAAGGAGGATCCGACGGCCGGCAACTGCTATAACTGCCCCATCGTCATGAGCTACCCCACGGCGCTGGCGCTCAATATCGACGAGATCCGCGAGCAGAACATCGAGTTCCTGTACCCGTTTGTGCCGTATCACGACAAGACCGAGCTCAAGCGCCGTCTGTACCAGGTGCTCGCCGTCGACCGTGTGGCCGATGCGCAAGCCGGTCGCGGTCGCGTGCGTGGACCCAAGATCACGCGCTCCGAGGTCGATGCCGCCGTCAACGCTGCCTTTGAGGCCGATGCGCGTTTCCACGAGGATATCCAGACCATGGGCGAGGAGGCCCTTAAGTGGGTCGAGGACCACGGCGGCCACGGCATTGTGCTCGCCGGCCGCCCCTACCATAACGACCCCGAGATCAACCACGCCCTGCCCGAGCTTATCTCGAGCTTTGGCTTTGCGGTCTTTACCGAGGATTCGCTTGCGCACCTGGTGAAGCCCGAGCGTCCCATCCGCGTCGTCGACCAGTGGATGTACCATAGCCGCCTGTACGCCGTCGCCCGCTTTGTGACGATGCGCAACGACTTGGACCTGATTCAGCTCAACTCCTTCGGCTGCGGCTTGGACGCCCTGACCACCGACCAGGTGCAGGAGATACTGGAAGCCAGCGGCAAGATCTACACCGTGCTCAAGATCGATGAGGTGTCCAATCTGGGTGCCGCGCGCATCCGCATCCGCTCGCTCATGGCCGCGCTCAAGGACCAGGAGGCCGAGCGCCTGGCAGAGGCCATGGCCGCGGGCGAGGCCTACGAGCAGGGCGATGCCGCGCCGGTGGCGCCCTCCACGGACGCTCCCGCGTTCGCGAGCCGCAAGTATACGTTCGAGGCGCAGCGCGAGAGTGCCTCGACCGCATGGTCCAAGGTACCCTTTACCGAGCAGATGCGCGAGGAGGGCTACACCATCCTGTGCCCGCAGATGGCGCCGATCCACTTTGACCTGGTCAAAGAGGTATTCCGCGGTGCCGGCTACAACTTGGAGCTGCTGCCCTCGACCGACCATGACGCCGTCGAGGCGGGCCTGCGCTACGTGAACAATGACATCTGCTATCCGTCGATTCTGGTGACGGGCCAGATCATGGAGGCCATCGAGAGCGGTCGGTACGACCTGTCCAAGACGGCCGTGGTTATCAGCCAGACCGGCGGCGGCTGCCGTGCCACCAACTACATCGCGCTCATCCGCAAGGCCCTGCGCGAGAGCGGCCATCCCGAGATTCCGGTGATCTCGCTTTCGGCTGTGGCGCTCGGCGAGGACAACCCCGGCTTTAAGATTACGCCGGCGCTGCTTAAGCAGGCAGTCTACGCGGTGCTCTTTGGCGACGTGATGATGCAGATGCTCTACCGCTGCCGCCCGTACGAGGCCATGCCCGGCGTCGCCAACGCGCTCTACGAGGAGTACATGGCGCGCGCCCGCAAACTGGCGCCCAAATTCAACCGCCACAACTACACCAAGCTGTGCCGCGAGGCCATCCGTGCGTTCGACACCATGCCGCTTGCGGGCGAGGGCACCAAGCCGCGCGTGGGCGTGGTCGGCGAGATTCTGGTCAAGTTCCATCCCACGGCCAACAACCACGTGGTCGACGTTATCGAGCGCGAGGGCTGCGAGGCCGTAGTACCGGGCCTGCTCGACTTCTTCCTGTACTCCATGAGCAACGCCGAGCTGCAGAAGGACGAGTTGGGAAGCTCTGCTACTACGCGCGCTGGTATGCAGGCGCTCATCAAACTCGTGGACTGGATGCGTACGCCGGTGGAGGAGATGCTCGAAAAGTCCCGCCGCTTTGAGGCGCCCGAGCGCATCGGCACCATGGCCGACAAGGCCCGTACGGTGCTTTCGGTGTGCAACAACATGGGCGAGGGCTGGCTGCTCACGGCCGAGATGCTCGACCTGATTGATCACGGTGCGCCCAACATCATCTGCACGCAGCCCTTCGCGTGCTTGCCCAACCACGTGGTGGGCAAGGCCGTGATCAAGGAGCTGCGCCGTCAGCACCCCGAAAGCAACATCGTCGCGGTGGACTACGACCCCGGTGCATCCGAGGTCAACCAGCTCAACCGCATTAAGCTCATGATCAGCGTGGCCAAGGAAAACATGCGCGCCGGTAAGGGCTTTAAGCTCGAGAAGGTGGCGCCGCTCGCGATGGACGAGGTCACTGGCCAGATGCGTGCCCATGACGGCTACGTGAGCTGCGGGCCGGCCAGCGAGGAGGCCGTTGCATCGGTCGCCAAGCGCCTGGGACGCGGCATTAAGAAGTAGCTGGCCTGCTATGGGCTAGATATGAGACAAACGGGTGGTAGCCGTACCGGCTACCACCCGTTTTTGCTTGGACATATGTTGCGTAAACGCCCCGACTATCACCCTTTGCGAACTCAGATTTCGGAAGTATGCGGCAAAATCTGAATAGACCGAGCACACCGAATATGTCCAAGCCCTGTACCTGCGGCTTTATTGGCGGAAAATCGGGGTGTGCTCAAGGGTTCCGGAATTTGCCGCATACTTCCGCAAACGACGTCTCGGTGGCACAAAAAATCGCCCTCGGAACCCTGAGATAATGAACAGATGTAGCCGTTCGCCGCAAATTACCGTCCGTTTATAGAACCCACCCCCAGTGTGCAGCCCTCTTACGGTTGAATAAATACACATCTATGGAATTACGTAAGAGAGGACTGTTCCTATGAGCTACAAGACCGTTTGCGTTGCCGGCGGCGGCGTGCTGGGAAGCCAGATTGCCTTTCAGGCTGCCTACTGCGGCTTCGATGTAACGATTTGGCTGCGCAGCGAGGGCAGCATCGGTCGCACCCAGCCCAAGATCGATCATGTGCGCGAGGAGTACATCGCAGCTATCGAGGGCATGGCGGACGGCACGGGCGAGTGGTGCGCCGGTATCGCCGATAGTGGCCAGCCCTTCGACAAGGAGGCGGCACTCGCCGCCGTCGAGCGTGCCTACTCCACACTCAAGCTGGAGCTCGACCTCGCCAAAGCCGTGGCCGACGCCGACCTGGTCATCGAGTCTATGGCCGAGGACACTCAGGCAAAGATCGACTTCTACAAGAAGCTCGCCCCGGTCCTCCCGCAAAAGACCGTCGTCGTGACCAACTCCTCCACGCTGCTGCCGAGCACCTTTGCCAAGTACACCGGCCGCCCTGAGAAGTATTTGTCGCTGCACTTTGCCAATTCCATCTGGAAGAACAACATGACCGAGGTCATGGCTCAGGACCAGACCGACAAGCGCTATTTCGATGAGCTTGTCGACTTTGCTAACGATATCCGTATGCTTGCCCTGCCCGTTAACAAGGAAAAGAACGGTTACCTGCTCAATTCCATGCTGGTGCCATGGCTGCTTTCGGGCCTTGACCTGTACGTCTCGGGCGTGAGCGACCCCAAGAGCATCGACCTTGCATGGACGCGTGGCACCGGTGCCCCCAAAGGCCCGTTCCGCGTATTCGACACGGTTGGTATCCAGACGGCCTACAACATCGTAATGCAGTATCAGAAGGTGCCGGGCTTGGTGAGCCCGCTGCTCAAAAAGATGATGATGCCCTACAACTTTAAGGCTATGGCGTCCGTCCTCAAGAAAATGCTCGACGAAGGTAAGCTGGGCGAAAGCTCGGGCGAGGGCTTCTTCAAGTACTAAACGATTCTTTGGGGGCGGACCGCGCCCCCAAAGCCGTGTTTCCGCGGTACTGAAAGCCTAAGTTACCGCTAAGGGGTGTTTGTTAATCTACGAGTCATATTGGACAGGGCTGGCAAACGCCATGGCATATGAGGGAAACGACGGTGGC
>CATZTY010000014.1 GCA_958424475.1 uncultured Collinsella sp. | reverse complement strand
CATGCGAAACTATCGAAAGGGCCCCATATGCTCAATAATCACGAGGTCAATCTAACCGACGAGGAGGCTGCCGCTGAGGTCGCCCGCGTCGCGAAGACCTACCCCGTGGTGCGTTTGCTGTCGGCCGATCAGATTAAGAGCGAGCCTAACTGCTTGCTCGCCGGCGATCGCTGCCCTTGTCTGCGTCAGTCGAGTCTTGAGGCCTTGGCAGACTCCGATGAGGTGTCGGAGCAACTGCTCAACGATGGTGTTGAGTACCGCGCCCGCCTACGCCCTCTGAAGGTCGAGGGCGAGCCTCACGTCCTGCTGATGGTGCGTCCGATCGATGGGCAGGAGGCCGCAGAAGAGGACCTTGTCTACACCGACGTGCTGACGAGTGTGCGCAATCGCCGATATTACGAGGAAAAGCTCCGTAGCGCCCGCATGAATGCCGGCGTTGCGGTGATCGACCTTGATGATTTTAGGGTCTTCAACGATACGTGTGGCCGCCATGCCGGCGACCTTGCGCTCGGTGCCGTGGCGACAGCCATACGCAGCGGAATTCGTTCGACTGACGAGCTTGTGCGCTATGGCTGCGACAAGTTTGTGGTCGTCATGCCCGATATTCCCTCCGATGACTTTACCCGTCGCCTGCATCAAGTGTCCGATGCCGTTCATTCCACGGTTATTCCGGGCCATGAGTACGTGAGCTTGACGGCATGTGTTGGTGGCGTTCGCATTCATGGCGAGACGGTCGACGAGGGCGTTGGCCGCGCTGTCCAGTTACTGAGCCGCGCTAAGGCAAAAGCCGGTACGGTCGTGACCGATTCCGATTCCATCGAGGCCTTCCAAAGCGAAACGCCTTCGGTGCTTATTATCGATGACTCCGAGATGAACCGAGCCATTCTCAACGAGATGCTCAAGGACGAGTATTGCATCCTCGAGGCCGATAACGGTCGTACGGCGCTCGACATGGTCGACCGCTATGGCGATAAGTTATCGCTCGTGCTGCTGGATATTGTCATGCCGGGCATAAGCGGCGTTGAGGTGCTGGCCGATCTGTCGCGTCGATCGGGTATCGACAATCTGCCTGTCATCATGATTTCGAGCGAAGATTCCGACGATATGGTTCTGCGCGCGTATGAGTTGGGCGCCTCGGACTATATCAGCCGTCCATTTGACTCCCGTGTCGTGCGCCGCCGTGTAAGCAACACCATTCGCCTATACGCCAAACAACGCCGCCTGACGAGCCTGCTGTCCCAGCAGTACAACGAGCGCGTCAAGAACAGTCGCATGCTCATCGACATCATGGCCGGCGTCATGGAGCTTCGCAATGGCGAGAGCGGCAGGCACGTTACGAATATCGAAAAGCTGACCGAGCTGCTGCTTGACTGTCTGGTCCAGCGTAGCGATGCCATCTCCCTCGACAATGAGGAGCGCTCCACGATTGCCTTGGCTTCGGCGCTGCACGATATCGGCAAGATGTCGATTGACGATGCGATCCTCAACAAACCCGGGCGTCTTACGCCCGAGGAGTTCGAGATTATGAAGACGCATACCACGATCGGCGCCGACATGTTGCTTGAGCTGGGCCGTCATCACGTCGGCAATGCGCTTATGGAATATGCGTACCAGATTGCGCGTTGGCATCACGAGCGCTGGGACGGCAGGGGTTATCCCGATGGCCTTAAGGGCGACGAGATCCCTATTGCCGCGCAGGTGGTCTCGGTGGCCGACGTGTACGATGCTCTGACGAGCGTGCGTGTGTACAAGGACGCTATCCCACACAAGGAGGCGATCCAGATGATTCTGGACGGTAAGTGCGGCACCTTTAACCCGCTGTTGCTCGACTGCCTGCTCGAGGTGCAAGACCGTATTGCCGAGACGTTGGCACGCCCCGCCGATATCGCTGCGTTTCCCACGATTTAGTTTGACCAAAGGAGTTTTTAATCCATGATTTCCATGCGTGAGGCGTATGAGAAGATCGGCGCCAATTATGATGACGCGTGCGCTCGGCTGATGGGCGAGGAAATGCTTGCCCGCTTTGCCCTCAAGTTTTTGGATGACGAGAGCATGGACAAGCTGGAGGCCGCCATGGCGGCAGGAGACGCCAAGAGTGCGTTTATGGCAGCGCATACGCTCAAGGGCGTGAGTCAGAATCTGGGATTCGATAATCTGTACGAGCCTGCGGTCGTGGTGACCGAAGCGCTGCGCGGCGCCGATGCCGTTGACGGCGCTCGCGAGGGAATGCATGCGCTGCAGCAGCAATATGCGGCTACGATGTCGGCCCTGCGCGAGGCGGCCGAGTAAGGGCTTGCGTGCTTTGATGACTATGAGAGTGGATAATCTCCCGTTTTAGGCCCGGTGGCGGCCTCAAAGTGGGAGATTATCCGCTCTCGTTCGATATGTGTCCAAAAATCCACGCTCACCCCTCCGGGTTAGTAAATGGCCTATGCGCACTGGCGGGGCTTTCCGCATGCAATCAATATCGTTGTTCGATAAACTGTTCGAATAACGATAGAGTCGATGAGGGTGAGTGTATGTCTAACAGCGTTCGGCGTATGGCCAAAGCGGGCGAAAATATCAGGAAGCTTGGCTTTTGCATGGCAGCCGTTTTTGCAGGGATGCTCGTCGCTTTTGCCGCGTTGGTTGTTTACGTGATCTGGTATGCGGTTGCAAACGTTGCCTCTGTCGATTCTTTCGGCGTCGTGACGCTTCTCGATGGCGGGTGCATCGTTATCCCAAGCGGACTGTGCCTGGCACTCGTCGTGGGTATTTCGCTTGTCGTTCTGTGTGGGATCAGCCGTAACATCTCGCGAGGCGTCTCGCCCTTTACCAAGACGCATGTGCGGCTTATCCGTGTTCTTGCGCTTGCCTTTGCTGTTAACGCCGCGGTTTCGCTTATTGGTGCCTACGGATCGGTCAATCTTACCATTGGTGGGCTGGAGCTTTACGTCGTGCCTCATTCCTTCGTTATTGAGATTTGCCAAGGCGTTGCCTTTGATGCGGGGTCGCTTATCGGCGCGGCTGTCTGTCTGTGTATCTCGGTGATCTGGAGTTATGCCTCGCTGCTCCAAGAGCAGTCTGACGAGCTTGTGTAGGAGGAAGCATGAGCTATCTCATCATCGAGCTTGAGACGCAGCTGCTTAAGACCGGAAAGACCAGCGCTGATCTGATTCGGGCGACGGGGCATACTCCGGCTAATATTTCAAAGCTGAGAAACGGAAAGATAAAAGCTATTCGCCTAAAGACTCTTCTCGATATCTGTGATGAGCTTGATTGTCAACCGGGAGATATTATTCAGCGTGTGAGCGAGAAAGAGCTTGAGGAGCTTATTGTCGAGCGTGCAAAAAATGTCGTGAGACAGATGCGGAATGGTGGAGGCAATGAGGCGTCGCTTCCGACATCAGTCTTTGCTGTAGATTTGAGCGACGAGTAGCATATAGCGAGCAGCTAAAACGAGATATTGGTGTGATGGGGTCCGTGTCTAGCGCGGGCCCCATCTCTTTAAATTATCTTGACAAATATAAGTTATCGATAAACAATAACACAAAGTAAAAGCGATAATAGAAAGGAGGAACGATATGAGCTGGATTGTCAAACCGAGTTATGTGGACCCCGGTGGTGGGTGCAACGGTTACTGCAAGACATTCTGTGGAGCACGCACTTGCGTCAATAACTGCAGCAAAAACTTCTGTTTAGTTAATCTCTAGCAGTTGCGGCTGCTGCCAGGCGACAGTCTGGCAGCAGCGGTTTTGCTATCAAGCAGAACGGGAGGCCAATGAGTGCATCAGCGATAAAGCTATCAAAGGTGCCAAAGCGCTACGGGAAACGGCGCGTTTTGCATGACGTTTCCTTCGAGGTGCATCAGTCTGAGCTCTGTGCCCTTGTCGGTGTAAACGGTGCGGGCAAAAGCACGCTTATTAAAATCGTCTTGGGCCTCTGCGAGCCATCGTCGGGGAGCGTGGAGCTCTTTGGAGGCAAATCAAAAAGAGAGCTTGGCTTGATGCGGACGCGTGTCGGCTATGTGCCAGATTCCAGCGGAGCATACCAATCCCTCAGTGCGGTTGAGAATCTCCAAATCCGATGTTTGGAATGGGGGCTTGATGCGAATCGTGAGATTCCTCGCGTTTTGAGCCTAGTCGGGCTGGACGTCGAAGAGAAAAAGAGCGTGAGCAGTTTTTCTCTGGGAATGAAACGGCGGCTGGATATAGCTACGGCTTTGTTGGGTGACACTGATCTGCTTATTTTTGATGAGCCAGCAAACGGGTTGGACCCGCTGGGCATCGAGAGTATATGGACCCTTATCGGTCGATTGAATCGAGAACAGGGTAAGACCATGCTCATCTCTAGCCATGATTTGGATGAGTTGGCATCGGTTGCAACAAGCTGCCTGTTTCTTCATGACGGCGAACTGCTGAAAAAGGAATCGATGGACGTCATAAGGGATGAGGCGTCGTCCCTAAAAGAGTATTACAGGCGCTTGATGAAGGCGGTCTCGCTATGAAGCGGGCGATCCATCCCGTAAAGGCAGATATGATGCGTTTGCACAGGATGTTTCCGGCGAAGTTTGGTCTTGCGCTTATGCTGGCGTTCGGCCTTCTCTTCGGCATCTTTCTAAAAAACGGAACAACGTTGCTCGCCTTTGGCAATAGCGTTTTTGGGGAGGATATTGGCTTCTGCTGGAATGTAATTGATCCTTCTGCACCCGATGAGTCCCTTGTGCGCAGTGCTTTTGCCGGCACCTCTCTGTTCGTTCCGCTCATCGTTTGCCTGGCGATTTTACAGGAGCGCGGCTATGAAGAGGGATACCGAATTTCTTCAGCAAGAGGTCTTACCCGCTTTAATGGGGTCCTAGCACATGTGTTTTCGTCTGCTTTAATAATTGGCGCAGCATATAGTGCGCTTTGCCTTCTTCTTTTTGCAATAGCCATAATACGTGGTGGGCAAAGCTGTGCGCACGACATGCTGGCTGCATTTTTGCCTGCGATGATAATCAACGCCGTATTGGTGATATCGGTTGCGTTGGAGACGGTGACCATCTATCGGATTACAAGCAGCGCCGTATTTAGCGGGGCTGTGGCAATAATCGGATTTGTCATGAGCTTGACGCTCTACGGAACTTACCTTCAGACGCCCATACCATCCTTGCGACGGATCTTCCTCCTTCCAGGGCCGTACCTTGGAGTCGGATGTGCCCTTGGGTATAGCGATATGGGTCAGCTGATACTTCTGGAATATGGCGTGGCAGCCAGCTGTCTATCGGTATTGATTTACGCTCTCGTGAGCTTTCGCGCTGGGGGTGTGCTCAATGGTTCGTCAGATTAAAAGACTTCTCCAGTCAGAATTGAAGCATGTGAGCAAATGGGTGTACGCCTTAATCTTGGTAATTTATGCGTGCATGGTGGCATTGCAGCTTAATTCTTTCCCGATGTGGTTCTGTAGCCTCCGTGAGAACAGTTTCTTGGGCTTTTTCCCAGACCCGACGCTTCGGCTATCGGCAGAGGATGTCCTTCTATTTGGTAATGCAGAGGTCTTTCGCGGTCTGCTGTTCAACGTAGCCCCGTTGGCTCATGCATTGTTCTTTCCGTTCATCGCGGCTTGCATTGTGCCGCGCTTTGTCAGTTCGGGCTTTATTGAGGAACCGTGGGGGTTGTCGGCGGCTCGGGGAGGGAAGCGGGTGTGCGCTACTGTTGCGCGGGCGATACTGTCATCCCTCGCCCTTTTGGTCGCGTTTATCCTGTCGAGTGTCGTTTTGTACTGTCTTAACTGCGCAATCGTTCTGGATGCTCAGCAGTATTTCAACCTGCATGTATTTTGCTATCGACTTGTTCTTGCTGCCGCTGCCTGCCTTGCATACGTGGTCTCTTGCGTGATCGCTGTTTCCTATTTTGGGTCCGGCTTCGGTCCGATTGGCATGCTGTTGCTTGTCAACGTTGTAGCGATCTACATACAGATCGGGGCCAATTCCATGCTTCCGCTTCCAGCCTCGATGCTCATGTGGATTTGTGGCGTGACCCCGTTGGGGAATAGTCAATGCATTTCGATTCTAATTGACTGCCTAATAAACGTAGCAAGCGTTTTTGCCATTTGCTTTACCGTCGACCGATTGCGGTCGAGATTTCTTTGATTGCTTGTGAGGGATAAACATACCGAGCATACCAAATACAGGGGGGGGCGGGCACCGTAGCTGGTGTCCGCCCCCCCCCTGGCTTAGGAGGCTTTAACCTGAGTGGTTCGCGAGCTAGCGGGCCTGCTTTACCTTGGCCGCTGCCTCGACAAACGACTTCCACAGGTTAAAGTCGGTCTCGAGCGTCATCCACGTGTACTCGGGATGCCATTGCACGCCCAAGCAGAATGGCTGGCCTTCGACTTCGATGCACTCGGGAACGCCGTCGGTTGCCTTGGCGACCAAGCGCGTGCTTTTACCCAGACGATCGACGCAGCAGTGATGTGCCGAGTTGGTCTGGATCAGCCTGTGCCCGCCAACCGCGCGCTCCAGCAGCGAGCCCGGCACGACCTCGACGGGATGCACAGGGTCGTTGAGCACGTGGGTATGGCGCCACTGCGTGCGGCCCTCGCGAGCGCCCAGGCTCGGCACGTCCATGCACAGGGTGCCGCCGGTGGCGACGTTGAGCAGCTGCGTGCCGCGGCAGGTGGTAAAGAGCGGCTTTTTGGCGCGGAGCACCTCGTCGACCAGCTTGAACTCAAAACTATCACGGATCTCGCAGCAGAGGGTGGGGTCGTAGGGTCGATCATCGCCCCAACGTTTGGGATTGACATCCGGGCCACCGGGAATGGCGATGCCGTCGGCGATATCGACGTAATGACGGATGACCTCAATGTCCTCGGTGATGGACATCTGCAGCGGCAGGCCGCCGGCGGCAAGGATGGCATCGACAAAGACACTTGCGATTTCTTCGTTGGGGGAGAGCGTTTCGCTTAAAAACGGCTTTGCCCCTTCCCAACGCGGCGCCACCAGGATGAGTGGACGGTCGGCGGGGGCAACGTCGACGTGCGGGGTATAGGACGAGGAGGTATGGGTTCCGATCATAGGTGTTGCTTTCGAATCCGGGTGGACATGGTGCATGGGTGGCGCGGGGCAAACGTTACTGATGAATTTGCCCGCGTGGCAATTGGGTTAGTGGCCCTTGATGGAGTTGAGGAAGTCCTGGGCGCGCTTGGTCTGGGGGTGGTCGAAGAACTCGTCGGGCGTGCCGGTTTCCACGATCTGGCCGTCGGCCATAAACACGACGCGGTCGGCTACGCGGCGGGCAAAGTTCATCTCGTGCGTGATGACGATCATCGTCATGCCCTGCTGGGCCAGACGGACCATGACCTCGAGCACCTCGTTGATCATCTCGGGATCGAGGGCACTCGTGGGCTCGTCAAAGAGCATGGCCTTGGGTTGCATGGCAAGCGAGCGGGCGATGGCTACGCGCTGCTGCTGGCCGCCCGAGAGCTGTGCGGGCACCTTATCGGCCTGCTCGGCCACGCCCACGCGGCCCAGCAGGTCCATGGCGCGCTCACGGGCTTCGTCCTTGGAGACGCCCAGCACATCGACCGGTCCCAGCATGACGTTCTGCAGGACGGTCATATGTGCGAACAGGTTGAACTGCTGAAACACCATGCCCAGCTCGGCACGCATGCGGGCAAGGTCCTTGCCTTCCTGCGGTAGGGGCTCGCCCTCGATGAGGATCTCGCCCGAGTCGATGGTTTCCAGGCGGTTGATGGTGCGGCACATGGTCGACTTGCCCGAGCCCGAAGGACCGATCACAACGACGACCTCGCCGCGGTCGACTGAGAGATTGATGTCGTTGAGGACGTGCAGATCTCCGTAGTGCTTATCGACGTGTCTGAGCTCGATCAGCGGCTGATTGCCGGTGGAAGAGGTGCTCTGTGCCATGGTGCTCGGCTCCTTATGACTCGAAATGGTAAAGCGTTAGCGGATGATGGTCGCGCCGGTCTTGTGCGAAACGTAGACAGCGGCCTTGTTGATCGCGACGTTGATGAGGATGTAGATGACCGCGATAACCAGGTAGACCGACACGAGGGCGTCGTAGTTGGTAATGAGCACGCGGGCGTTTTGCATGAGGTCGGGGTAGCTCACCACGTAGGCGACGGTGGTGTCTTTGACTACGACCACAAGCTGCGAAATCAACGACGGAATGATAAACCGAATAGCCTGCGGCAACACGATTTTAAAGGTGATTTTAGCTTTGGAGAGGCCGAGTGCCTGGGCGGCTTCGACCTGGCCGCGCGGCACGGCGTTGACGCCAGCGCGAAAGATCTCGGCGAGTACGCCAGCTGCGGCGAGCGCGACGGGAAGCGTGAGCATCCAAAAAGATGGCAGCGCGATCTTGTACTGGGGCAGCACCAAAAAGAAGAAGTAGATGAACAGCAGGCTCGGTACGCCGCGGAAGAAATCGGTGAGCACGCGGCAAACCAGTTGGAGCGGCTTAATGTCGCTGGTGCGGCCGAGCATAAGGGCTAAGCCCAGCACCAGTGCGATGGCGCCAGCGGTGAGTGCGACTTTAACAGTGCCCTCAAAGCCGGCAAGCAGGAACTTCCAGGTGGTGAGGTGCGTAAAGAAATACCAATAGTGGACCGAAAGCTGGCCGGTCACATAGAAGCGCTGCAGTACCAGGATGGCGAGCGCGGCGACAGCAACAAGCGAGATGGCGGTGCCGATGCGAATCTTGGCGCGCATCTTGGGGCCGGGAGCCTCGTAGAGCGCATCGCGCATGGTGAGCGCGGAGGTGGAGTGCTTGCTCATCGGAGGATCCTCACCTTCTTATCGATATAGTTGCCAATGTGGCTCACCACGAAGGCTGTGCCCAGGTAGCCGAGCGCCGAGATAAAGAACGCGGCGACGCCGCCGAGCGAGCGCGTGTTGATATAGCTCACCACGCCGGTGAGCTCTTGCGGCTTAAGCGGCACCTGGCTGCCCAAGGCGGTAGTGAGCATGACGGCGATAAAGAGGTTAGTCATGGGCAGCACACTCGAGCGCAGTGCCTGCGGAATCACGATCTTGGCGAGGATGCGGCTGAAGCTCATGCCGAGCGAACGTGCGGCTTCCACCTGACCGACGCCGACGGTATTGATGCCGCTCATAAAGTTCTCGGAGCCAAAGGCCGAGCCCAAAAGGACCGTGGCGACGATAACGCAGGTGCGGTAGGGCAGGACGACCTTGAGCGGCGGCAGCGCATAGACGACGATGATGAGCAGCGCAATGCCGGGGATGTTACGGAAGACCTGGACATACAGGTCGCCAAAGACGCGCAGCGGCTTGAGCGGCGACACGCGCATCACGGTGACGGCAACGGCCAGCACCATGGCGATGGCAAACGACTCAAGTGTCATGCCCCAGGTTGCTAGCAGGGCGTCGATATAGTTCTGGCCATAGAGCGACCAGAGCTCGGAAAGACTCATGCGGACCTCCTGCCGGTAAGGAAAGGGGCTCCCGTGTGTACGGAAGCCCCGACAACTCAGTGAGGAAACAGTTTACCGCAATAAAGCGCATCATGCGTTTCCGTATGGTTTCGTTGCGGCTGTTACCAGGCTCGCTGCCTAGGCGCCGATCTCGGGCAGCTCGGGAACATTGGTGTCGCCCGTACGGTCGCCGATGCAGATCTGCCACAGCTCAGTCCAGGTGCCGTCGTCCTCGATCTTCTTAAGGAAGTCGTTGACAAAGGCGACGCCGTCGGAATCGAGCGGTAGACCGATGCCATAGGGCTCCTTGCTGCCGAAGGGCTTGCCGGCGATCTTGTATTTACCGGGCTCGCGGACCAGGGCGCTCTGCTGCATGTTGTTATCGATGACGTAGGCGTCAACGCGGCCCTGCTGGAGTGCCTGGCGGGCTTCCTCGTCGGTCTTGAACTCCTGCTGGCTGGCCTTGGGGGCGAACTCCTCCAGGATGGCGGGACCGTTGGAGCCGGACTGGACGGCGACGTTCTTGTCGGCAAGGTCGTCGACGCTCTTGATGTCGTCGTTATCGGCGAGCACCAGGATGGCCTGCTGGGTGTAGTAGTAGGGACCGGCAAAGGAGACGAGCTTCTTGCGCTCGTCAGTGATGGTGTAGGTGGCAAAGACGGCGTCGACCTGGCCGTTCTGCAGGACGGACTCGCGCGTGTCCGAGGTCACCTGGGTGATCTCGACCTTGTTCTCGCCCAGAATGTAGTTGGACAGGAGCTGTGCGATACCGGCATCGAAGCCGCGGGTCTGACCGTCTTTCTCGTTGAGGAGGGAGAAGAGCGTGGAGGTCTGAACGCCACCGATCTTAAAGACGCCGGCGTCCTTAACGGCCGTGGCCCAGGTGCTGGCAGCGATGGCGTCGTCATCGGCCTTGGGGCCGTTGTCGACGAGCTTGTCGAATGCCTTGGCATCGAGCGTAGCGGAAACCTCGGTATCCTCGGAGCCCTTGGAGGAGCCGGCGGCGGAACCCTTGTCAGCCTCGGCGCTGGTGTCGGAGCAGCCGGCAAGACCAAGGCCGGCGACGGTTGCGAAGGTGGCGGCAACGAAGCCGCGGCGGTCGAGAACGACCTGCTGGGAGAGGTTCTTGCTCATGGTAGAACACCTTTCTCAATAAAATCCCTAGCGGTTGAGTAGAGTTATACCCTATCGCGCTCAAATGGGTCAACACGAAATAACTCAGAAACATACTTACCTTATGGGTAATTCTACCTACCAAAAAGGGACAGGCACCTTTGTGGTGGTTCTTGCAGATGTGACGGCCTGCCTCGCTGCTTTGTCTCGATCTGTAACATCTGCAGCCGTTTTTACCGAGTAACTGTTACAGATTGAGATTTTCTCTTCAGGGGAATTCGAATGTCTCAATCTGTAACATCTGGACGGCCAAAAGGTCTCTATCTGTTACAGATTGAGACAAAGGTCTGGGACTAAGACGTCTTATCTAAATCTGTAACAGTTAGACGGGAATTCGGGCCCTAGATGTTACAGATTGAGATAATTGAGCTGTGAAAACAAAAACCTCCGCAGGGATGCTTCCCTTGCGGAGGTTTTCTTACTCGTTGAGTAGTCTCACGGCTTCGGCGGCCATGTTCTCGACCGTCATGCCGTTCTGCGCGAGCAGTTCGTTGGGGTCGTAGCGGTCGGGGAAGCCCTTGGCGATGCCGAAGGTGCGGGTGCGCAGCGGCGTGCAGGCCAAATAACATGCCACGCGTTCGCCCCAGCCGCCGTCCAAGATGCCGTCCTCGAGGGTGACGACAACGCGATGCTCGGCGGCAAGGCTGTCGAGGAACTTGCGGTCGAGCTCGGTTGCAAAGCGCGGGTTGACGAGCGTGGCCTCGATGCCGTACTCGGCAGTCAGACGGTTTGCCACGCGCTCACCCAGCTCAAAGAAATCGCCAAGTGCGAGCACGGCAACGTCGCGGCCCTGACGCACCGCGTTGTAGCGAACGGCGCTGTAGTCGGTGTCCTCGGTGGGCGCCAAGTCGGGGCGGCTAACAAGGCCGATGCCCGGTACGCGGATCGCCGCGGGATGCTCGCGGTGGTCGAGCGACCAGCTCAGCATGGACAGGTATTCCTCCATGCAGGCCGGCGCCAAGTAGTGCATGTTGGGAAGTCCGCCCAGCATGGAAATATCAAA
>CATZTY010000013.1 GCA_958424475.1 uncultured Collinsella sp. | reverse complement strand
CACGTCCAAGCCGCCCGCGACCATCGAGTGGGAATAGAACAGACGTTCGATTCTGTGTTATAATATCCTGCAATGGGCGCGGCCTCTTCCGAAGCCGCGCCCATTGCTATATTTGGTCGGATATCGACGGAAACCCAAGTTCAGGGAGGTTTGTTGCGATGGCATACGATTTCAAGAAGGAGTTCAGGGAGCTCTACAGGCCGTCCGGCAAGCCGAGCGTCGTAACCGTTCCGCCTATGAGCTACGTCGCCGTGCGGGGCAAGGGCAATCCCAATGCCGAAGGCGGCGAGTACCAGAACGCGTTGCCGCTGCTCTACGGCGTCGCTTATGCCATCAAGATGTCGAAGAAGGGCCCGCGAGAGATCGAAGGCTATTTCGACTTCGTCGTGCCTCCGCTCGAGGGCTTCTGGTGGCAAGACCGCACCGATGGCGAGATTGATTATGCGCGGAAGGATGACTTCAATTTCATCTCGTGCATCCGTCTGCCCGATTTCGTCACTCGCGAGGACTTCGACTGGGCAGTTTCGGAAGCTGCCGCCAAGAAGAAGCTGGACTTCTCGGCGGTCGAGCTGCTGAGGGTCGACGAGGGCCTTTGCGTTCAGTGCATGCATACCGGGCCTTACGACGACGAGCCGGCGACCATAGACGCCATGCGCACATTCGCGGCGGAACGGGGCTACGCCCCCGACTTCTCCGAAGCCCGTCTGCATCACGAGATTTACCTCTCCGACCCGCGCAAGTGCGCGCCGGAGAAGCTCAAGACCGTGATCCGTCATCCCATAAAGTTGATTTAGCGAAGCGAGTGACGCCGATCGCTTCGGCTTTTTGGGCGCTCGCCGTGGCGTGGGCGGCAGCGGGACGCGCCCTGCGACCGGTGGCGGAGGCCGAGGCGCGGGAGCGCGCGTTCATTTGCACCGTCTCGCACGGCCTCGTCACCCCGCTCATGGCGGTGACCGCGAACTGCGACGTGCTTGAGGCGGAGGCATCCGATCAAGCCGGCCTTGCGTCCTGGGTCGCCAACATCCGTGCAGCGGCGGACGAGATGGCGACTCGCATCGCTGACATGCTCATGCACATGGGCGGCGACTAGACAGGGCGATCCCTGCAACGGGCATTATTATCCGGGAAGCGTTTGGTTGCGAGGCACGCTGGTGTGAGGGCCTGAGTCGTCAGGCCCCGCGCAGGGGGACCGCGATGGTGGCCACCGCGCCGCCCGAGGGGCTGTTGGCGAGCGAGACGGAGCCCCCGTGGGCGCTCGCGGCCTCGGAGGCGGCGTGGAGGCCGAGCCCGTAGTGGCGGCCTCCGTCGCGCGAGGAGCGGGAGGAGTCGTCTGTGAAGAGGCGCTCGCAGCCGCGTTCGAGGGCGGCGGGAGAGAAGCCCGGTCCGTCGTCGGACACCTCGATGACGAGGCGGCCGCCCGCGACGTCGCAGGAGACCGCCACGCGCGAGCGCGCGTGCTCGGCGGCGTTGGCCACGAGGTTCGCGGCGGCTCGTGCCAGGGCGGTTCGGTCGAGCGGGGCCTCGGGCGCGCCCGCGACAGCGGGGCCCGTGGCCGCGTCGAGCGTCACGCCTCGCGCCCGGGCGATCTGGGCGGCCTCGGCGAGGACCTGCTCGCAGAGCTCGGCCGGCCGCATGGGGGCCCTCTCCGCCCCGCCGGACCCGCGCGAGGCCTCGATGAGCAGGCGCACGTAGCCGTCGAGCCTTTCGACACTGCCGGCTATGTCGCGCGCGGCGGCCGCGAGGTCGGCGTCTTTCTCGTCTTCCAGCTCCTCCGCCACGAAGTCGGCGTTGGCGCGCAGCACGGTGAGCGGCGTCTTGAGGTCGTGGGCGAGCGACGCCACCTGCTCGCGCTGCCCCCGCTCCGCGGCCCAGCGGGCTTCGAGCGACTCGGCGAGGGAGGCCCGCATGGCGTCCATCGCGGCGAGGACGTCGTTCACCTCGCGCACGTTGGTGCTGCCGACCGCGAAGTCGAGCTCCCCCGCGCCGACGCGCTCCGCTGCCTCCGCGAGCGGCGCCATCTTGCGCGAGATCACGCGGCTCGCGCGGCGCGCCACGAGCGCGAGCGCGAGCGCGCTTCCCGCAGCGGCGCCGACGAGCATGAGGTTCTGCGGGTTGGGAAGCAGGCCGGCGAGGTCGCGCGAGACCCACTGCGGCAGGTACTCGCTGACGAGTGCGCAGGCCCCGCCGCCCTTGAGCGGGAACGCGGCGTAGGTGAGGCCCGAGCCCCCGCCCTCGATCTCCACTGTGCCCGGATCCGCGGCGAGTGCCGCACGGGCCATTTCCGTCGCGTCCTCGAGCCGCGTGCCCTCGAGGTCTGTCATCAGCACGTGTCCGTCCTTGTTCAGGATGAGGTAGCGGTACGCCGTCGGCACGTCCTGCTGCCCGCAGATGCCGTCGCGTGCCAGGCCCTCCGCGACCTCGCGCGCATTGGCCGGCCCCCAGCTTGCCTCGTAGACGAAGCCCGCGCTGATCGCCGCGGAGAGCGCCATGAACGAGGCGAGCCACGCCGTGGCGACCGCCGCGAACGCGTAGGCGAAGTAGCGCGCGATGACGAAGGAGAGCGGCATGCCCCCGCGACCTCGCGCCCCGGTCCTCAGAGCTGCCACTTGTACCCCATCCCCCAGACGGTCGCGATCGGATCGGCGCCGGCCTCGGAGAGTTTCCTCCGGGCGCGGCTGACCTGCATGGATATGGCCGCGTCGTCGGCGTCGCTCTCCCAGCCGAGCACCGCCTCGCGGATCTGCGCGCGGCTCATGACCTGCCCGGGGTGGCGGGCGAGGTACTCGCAGATGGCGTACTCGGTGGGCGTGAGCGGCACGGCCTCGCCGCCCACGGCGAGGCCGCGCGCCCCGAGGTCGATCCGAACCTCCCCGAAGGAGAGGGCGTGCGAGCGCGGTCGGCGCTCACGGCGTAGATGGGCCGCGACCTTGGCGCGCAGCTCCGCGGCCCCGAAGGGCTTGCGGACGTAGTCGTCGGCGCCCAGGCCGTAGCCGGCCACGGCGTCCTCCTCGGCCACGCGCGCGGTCAGGAAGACGATGGGCCCGTCGAAGTCCGGGCGGATCTGCCGCACGAGCTCGAAGCCGTCGAGCCCCGGCATCATGACGTCGCAGAGCACGAGGTCGAAGCGCGAGAGGTCCATCCCCGGGACCGCCGTCGGGTCCGCTGCCTTGACGACCTCATGGCCGTCGCGGCCGAGGACGCGCGCGATCGCGTCGAGGATCGCCCGCTCATCATCAACTGCCAGTATCCTTGCCATGTTCGACCTCCTGAAACTCCCGTCGGCATTGTACTTGCGCCGCGCTCAGCGGTCCAGAGCCCCGCGCGCAGCCGCGGGCGCCCACATGGCGATCTCAGGGTTGGGCAGCACGCGGTCGGCGATCGAGCGCAGCGCCGACCCCCAGCCGGCGTCGAGCAGGGCATTCCCGCCCAGGACGAGCGCTGCGGAGAGGAGGGCGAGCACGGCGGCGAGCGGCTTCCTACGCATCTGCCCTCCCGTCCTCGAAGTGGCGGAACCAGGCGAGAAGGGCGGCGGCGGTTGCCAGGGTGAGCACGAGGCCAGCGAGCGCAGTCGTGAGGAGGGGGCCCGCCGCGCGTGCGGCGTCGATGAAGGCCTCCACCCCGAGCGACCCCAGGCGCGCGGGCCAGGCGAGCGGCACCCAGCTCAGGGGCGTCGCCAGGGCACCGGTGAGCTCGCCGGTCATGAGGCCGTGCGCAAGTCCGCCCACTGAGAAGAACGCGAGGAGCATACCCGCCGCGCCGGCGCCGATGACGGCGTTGCGGCCGAGGCGCAGGGCCACGCCGAGCCCCAGCGCGTAGAGGGGCAGGCTGCCCAGCACGATGCCCGCCCAGGCGGCCGCAAGCGGAGCGGGCCCGAGCGGCAGGCGCCCGGCGACGGCGAGCACGGCCCCGAACACGCCGAGCGCCACGGCCAGCGCGCCCGCGCCGAGCGCCGCAAGGGCGAGCAGCTTCGCCGCGACGGCGCGCCCGCGCGAGGGGACCGCCGTGAGGTTGGCGAGGCGCCCGGCAGCGCGCTCCTCGTCCACGGCGAGCCCGCAGACGATGGCGGACATGAGCGGCATGAGGGCGCCGAGGAACTGGGCGTAGGCGTCCGCGCCCAGCGCCGGGTCCCATCGGGTTATGGAGAAGTACTCGCCGCAGGCAAGACCGGCTGCCAGGCCGCAGACGAGGTGCACCGCCGTGAGCGGGGAGCGAGCCAGGCGCAGGGCCTCGGAGAGCAGGGCCCGCGGGAGAGTCATGCGCGGCGTCGGGTCGGAGAGTCGTGTCATGGCCATCACCTCTCCTCGGAGCGTGCGAACCAGGCCGCGCCCGCCGCCGTGAGCGCGGCGAACGCGAGCGCGCAGACCGCAAGGCCCGCCAGCGTGAGCATGCCGTCCGCCGCGAGCGCCCCGCCGAGCGCCATGTCCGCCGCGAGTGGCTCGCCGCTCGGCAGCACGGGGATGAAGCTCGTGGGGATGACCATGCTCGCCGACGGCGGAAAGAGCTGCGGCAGCGGCACCAACGACCAGGCGAACCCACCCACGAGCTGCACGGCGAGCGGGCAGAAGATGCCCGCGAGCATGCCGAGTCGCGCCGTGAGGAAGAGCCCTGCGGGGATCATCCACGCCGCGGTCACCGTGTTGACGAGCGCGCAGAGGAGCATCGTGAGCGTGCCCGCGGCCGTGAGGCCCTGCGAGGAGAACGCCGATCCCGCGAGGTAGATGCCGAAGACCACGAGGTTCGAGAGCGCGCAGAGCGCGAGGCACCAGAGCGCCTTGGCCCACCAGGCGCGCCCGAGCGGGCAGCCCAGGCCCAGAAGCCCCCGCATCCGCGTGCGAGCGTCCGCCCGCGCGACGCACGCCACCACGAGCGAGAGAGACACGGGCAGGAAGAGCGCGTACCAGTAGTTCCACGCGCTGAAGATCTGCACGCCCCGGTAGGGCATCGCGCCGAGCAGCGGCATCGGCAGCGCCATGAGCACGGCCAGGCGAACCGGTGCCGCGTGGCGCGACTTCAGGGCCTCGGCGCGCAGGCCCGCGAGCAGGCCGCCTTTCTCGCCCGTCATGCCGCCACCTCCCCGCGTGCTCGTCGCCCTTCCCGGCAAAAGCTCATGAAGAGTTCCTCGAGGTCCTGCCCGGGCCGAAGCGCATCCTCGTAGGCGAGGCGCCCCCCGCAGATGATGCCGATGGTGTCCGCCATCTGCTGCACCTCGGAGAGGATGTGGCTCGAGACGATCACCGTCGTGCCCGCAGCCGCGAAGCCGCGAATCTGGTCGCGCAGCTCCTCGATGCCGATGGGGTCGAGGCCGTTGGTGGGCTCGTCGAGCACGAGCAGGCGCGGCCGGGCGATCAGCGCCAGCGCGAGCCCCAGGCGTTGTCGCATGCCCATCGAGAAGCGCCCGGCGCGCTTCTTCCCGGTGTCCGCGAGGTCCACGGCGGCGAGCACCTCATCTATGCGGCTCTCGGGAAGGCCCAGCAGCGTGGTGCGCACGCGCAGGTTCTCGCGCGCGGTGAGGTTTGGGTAGAGCGGCGCCTCCTCGATGAGGCTGCCGATTGCGTAGAGGTCCTCGCGGCGCCAGGCGTGCCCGGCAAAGAGGATCTCCCCGGCCGTCGGCCGCAGCATCCCGCAGATCATCTTGAGCGTTGTCGACTTGCCGGCGCCGTTGGGGCCGAGCAGCCCGTACACCTCGCCCTCGCGGATATGAAGGCTCACGTCGGCCACGGCATCCTGCGCCTGGTCGCCGCGGCCGAAGCGCTTGGTGAGCCCGCGCGTCTCGAGCATGTAACCCATGGGTTCGTCCTTTCTCTTCCGGGCGCGCGGGCCGAGTCGCCGTGCCCGCGCGCCTTACCTTTCGGGTTTACCATCCATGGTGGGGCGCGTTTCTAACGAAGCTGTAACGGCCGTTGGGCTCTTTTGGCGCCAGCCCTTCTCGACCCGTACGCCACTCATGGTATGTTTATCGCGATAACAAGGACGGAGGTGCCCGTGGCACGCAATAAGTACCCGGAGGAGACGGTCGAGAAGATCAGGGGTGACGGCCCGGCGAGTGTTATTTTGCGAGCTAGGCGCATCGAAAGCGACCTTTCGTGGTATAAACTACTTGCCGGAAGCCGCGGCTTTCAGAGTACGGCTTACGTGTACGTTTAACCTCCGTGGGCGACGGGGTGCCGCAAGGCGTAGAATATCGCCCACCTGTAGGGGCCTGCAGCGATGCGGGCCCCGCTTCGTATGAAGGGGGCGTAACCGATGAAGATCGTATCCATCTCCCAGGACTTCTTCGACCTCGTCGATGGCGACCGCGAGCTCATGCTTAAGCACAATCGCCCCTGCATCGTGGTGGTGAGGCTGCGTTTCCGCGGGAAGCGCAGGGACTTCGCCGTGCCGCTGCGTTCCAACATCGCCCCTAACGTGCCCAAAGACCAGTACTTTGCGTTGCCACCCCGCCCCACGACGCGCCCCGGCTGCCGCCACGGCATCCACTACATCAAGATGTTCCCCATAACCAAGGCCTACCAGCGCCGCTTCAGGACCGAGGGCTCGGCCTACTACGAGACGCTCCAGCGCATCATCGATGGCAACACCAAGCGCATTGTCTCCGAGTGCCAGGCATACCTCGACCGCTACGAGCGCGAGGGAAGGCCTCGCTTTGCCGTCGACATCGACCGCATCGTGGGACTGCTGGAGGGCGAGAAGTAGGGCATCTCGGCTCAGTCTCGAGCCATGCGGAGTCGCTCCGCATTTTTGAACGCCGCGTGTGCGTCCCAAATACTTGAGAAACAAGCTGTGAAGTGCGGTGGCGCGCCCGTGCCCGTGCACAGCCGTCACCATCAGCGTCTACGCGGCGTCGGCTTCAAGTGGAACTGACGCCGCTGCTGTATATGGTTTGCCTTGCTGAAAATGGCGATCAATGCCCGCGGTGTTTCTGTTTGCGCTTCATCTTTCGCTGTTCGAAGCGCACCTCTGCCTCTTCCGCGCGACGCTGGCTTCTTGCTTGAGCTGATTCCCGCTTCATTGCTTCCCGCTGTGCCGCGAGCGCCTGTTGTGCCTTAGTGCTCACCGCGGGCCGTTTAAGGGCTTTCGCTGCCTCGCGAGCGCGCCGCTTGGGGTTCTTCGCGGGCTTGCTTGTTTCAGTGGCCTTGTCGCCGAAGAACGAGAGCTTCCCCCATTCGCTTGTAACGAATCGCAGAATCTCCTCATCGGACGGCTCCGCGCCGAAGACGATGCGGGCGACGTCGTATCTGCCGTCCTCGACATGCTCCGCTAGCCCGACCCAGAATTGGCCGTCGTGATATGACGATGAGCAGCAAGTCGCTGATAGTCGCCCTGCGAAGCTAGTTGCCTTGTTCGCAGCCGGGCCGCAGGCCGCACCTACGCTCGAGCTCTGCCACGAGGGCATCGTTGTCGGTCACCGAGACGATGGCGTCGCCGTCGTAGGGCGCCTCGATATAGACGCGGTCGAGCGAGGTGGCCGTCCCCGCCCAGGGCGTCTTGGTGCGCCGGACGCCCCGCACGTGGGCGTAGGGTATCACCGAACGCATCCCAGCGTACACGACGACGAGGCGGTCGCCGTAGAGCTCGAGGCGGTTGCTGCGGACGGGAAGGGCGGCCAGGGCCACGAGGGCCGGGACGGGCAGCAGCGCGAGCCAGCCCCATAGGAGCGCGGGACTCGAGCTCAGGAAACACGCGATACACGCCGCGGATAAACCGCCCGCCACAATCACCATGGCCGCTATGAACCACGGGTCTGTCCTGCCGGGGAACACCCGCTCCGGCCGCTCGCCCTTCTCACCCATTACGGCCTCTCTCCCGACGCTCTCCCTGGCGGAGCGTGGGGCCGGAGAGTGCCTTGAACCCGTCGCCGACCATCTCGCCCCCCGTTCCGTGGGCCTTCTGTAGTGGTGTGTACCCCCGACTGTTCGACGGATGTCGTACGATTGAACGTTTTTCGAACTTTTTTAAGATGGGTGCGGCAGGATCGAGCAGATTGTTCGCGCGAGAGGCTCCCCGCCGCCGCGCCCGGTCTCGGGTTCGATGCATCGACATCCGTCTCAGGTGGTGTCTCCGCTGCGCGACATTGCAGGGGGCAAAGCCGAGATGCCATGGGGCGCGCCGAGGCTTTGCCCGCGGGGCGAAGATTCTAGGGGTCCGACGTGGCCTGGAGGGGAGACGGACATGCAAGCGCTTATGACTGAGGAGCTGGCCGAGTGCCTGCCGCCGCTGTACGCGACCGAGGGAGGGGCACTCGCCCTCGACCTCACAAACCCGGAAGGCGAGGACCACCTTGACCTCTGGTGCTCGCTTACCATCAACCTTTCGGGTGACCCCTTCGCCTCCACGTGGCGCATTCACACTTGTGCCCGGCATCATGGACATGGGCGTCGCCAAGTCGGCCGACGGGGCGCAAGCCCCTGTTGACTCAACGTTCGACGAGATAAACCGCATGTTCTCAAAGCTCGGCTTTATCGATTACAATTCACGCCTCGCGCAAGGGCCGTTCTACTCCCCAAACCTAATCTGCCTGTCGCACGCATCGAGGCGACGGGGCGGCGCCTTCTCGCGTGAGTCAATTCCTGTTTTACTGGTGCGGATCCCAACATGCCCTTATGCATGGTGCCCTGCCGCTTTCGAAACTTCAAAACCATTCGATTTTCGAAACTGAGTGGGAATAAGTTATCGGTACGCTTTTTTATAAAATGTAAAAAAGCACCCCCATAACTGATGAAATGGACGCTGAGAAAAAAAGGGGCGCATCTTGCGTATATACCGACGTGAAGATCTACCTCTATCTTGCATCGCGCGGGTATGAGCTTTCTGTGGGCCGTATTGGGAAGCTCGAGTGTGACTTCATCGCTCGTAGGCGCAATGCTTACGCCTACATCCAGGTCTCTATGTCGATTGCCGACAGAGGCGTCGAGGAGCGCGAGTACAGGCCGTTCGGCCACATCAGGGATGGTTCGCGCTACTTGTTCACGCTTGATCCTCTATTGCAGGAGAGGGATGGCATCAGGCACCTTAACATGGCGTCGTTTATGCAAGATGGCGGTGATCTTATTTGAGCGGCGGCCAGATTCCTTTGCTCCCTAGTGCGCAAACAGCGCGGGTATCAAATGAGGACCATTGCCTCACGTAGAATCGATAGATTGAAAACTTGTTTTGATGTTGACAGGCTTTTGGCCAGTGGCTCCTATTGTCGAGTGGGAATAGCGGAAACGAGGCGATTGAATAACTCCATCTGTTTTGGTTACAACAAAATGTGTGCCGCGCGCCTGCGGCATGAAGGAGGGAGATTTCTATGAATATCGTTGTATTGAGTGGTAGCCCGCGCAGGGGCGCCAATACCGACACCATGGTCGAGGTGTTTGCCGAGACCGCGCGCGAGGCCGGCCATACGGTCGAGGTCGTCCGCGTTGCCGGCAAGAAGATCGCCGGATGCTTGGGATGCCAGTACTGCTTTGCCCATGAGGGCACCTGTGTGCAGAAGGACGACATGGCCGGCGTGATCGAGTCATTGAAAGACGCCGACATGGTTGTCTTCGCTTCGCCTATCTACTGGTTCGATATCACCGCGCAGGAGAAGGCCGCCATCGACCGCCTGTACGCCTTCGGTGCTACGGGTTTCCCATTCACCAAGACGGCCCTTTTACTCGATAGCCACAGCGAGGGCGTCTATGATGCGGCTATCGCTATGTACAAGTCGACCTGCGCGTACTGCAAGTGGGAGGACCAGGGCATTGTCACCATCAGCGGTATGACCGAGCGCGACAGCATGGCATCGTCGCCCAAGTTGGAAGAGGTGCGAGAGCTCGCTCGCAAGCTCGCCTAGCGCGCATTTCTAATAACGAACAAGGCCCGAAAGGTTCATTTGAACCATTCGGGCCTTGCTGCGTTTCAAGGGGGCTGGGCTGTCGGAACCGGCCAGTCGGCTGTTAGTCAAACAAACTCGGCATGTCGTTTTCCTTCATAAGGGCACCGGCGGAGGGGAGGCTCTGTGCGGTGAACTTCTCGGCCGAGACGCCGGCGCCAAGAATCTCTTCGGTTGTGCCGACGGTGGTGACCGAGCGGCCCTTCTTGGCCGTAAAGGCCTGGACGCCCTGCGTGTTGGTGGTCGTCTTGGTCTTGAGCAGCGACGTGTTGAAGTTCATCAAACGATAGTCGCTCGAGACCAGCGCGATGTCGCGATCTTCCTTGAGTACCTGGGCATACAGCAGCTTGCTGCCACCGTAAATGGCGTTCTTGAGGCGCTTGCGGTTGGTCTTGGTGACGTATCCAGAAAGCGCGACGCGCACCACGCGGCCGTTCTCAAAGACAAACAGCACGTCGGCCTTGTAGTCCTCGGGGTCGATGACCCAGATGACACTCTCGTCGGGTTCCATCTCAAGATCGGTGGGCAGGTACGAGCCCAGCTGGGCCGACTTGGTGTCCTCAAACGCCGCAACCTTGCACTTGTATACCTGGCTCTTGTTGGTAAACACGAGCAGCTCGTGCGTGTTGGAGGACGGGAACTCGATAAAGGGTTTGTCGCCGTCCTTGTACTTGAGCGTGGTTGCCTTCTTGAGCACGCGGTCCGTCATCTTCTTAAGATAGCCATCGCGCGAGAGCATGATGGTAACCGGGTACTCCTCGACCTCGGGCTCCAGGCTTACCTCAATAACCTCGTGGGGCTCAATCCTGCCCGTGCGGCGCGGCATCACGTACTTCTTGTTGACCGCGGCCAGCTCGTCGCTGATGACCTTCTTGATGTTGTCTTCGCTCGAGAGAATCTCCTCAAGCTCGGCAATCTCACCCTCAAGCTTGGCAATGTCCTTGGTGCGGTTGAGGATGTACTCCTCGTTGATGTTGCGGAGCTTGAGCTCGGCAACAAACTCGGCCTGGGTCTCGTCGATGTCGAAACCCTTCATAAGATTGGGCACGACCTCGGCTTCGAGCTTGGTGCCGCGGATGATAGCGATGGCCTTGTCGATGTCGAGCAAAATCGCCTCGAGGCCGTGCAGCAAGTGCAGGCGCTCGGACTTTTTACCCAGGTCAAAGTTAATGCGGCGACGCGTGGACTCAATACGCCACTTGACCCACTCGTGCAGGATCTGGCGCACACCCATAACGCGAGGGTAACCATCGACCAGCACGTTGAAGTTGCACGAGAACGAATCCTGCAGTGTGGTCGAGCGATAGAGCTTGGCCATGAGCTTGTCGGGGTCGACGCCACGCTTAAGGTCGATGGCGATGCGCAGGCCCGAGAGGTCGGTCTCGTCGCGGATGTCGGCAATCTCCTTGACCTTGCCCTCTTTGGAGAGTTTGACGATGCGCTCGATGATGACATCGGTCTTGGTGGTGTAGGGGATCTCGTAGACCTCGATGATGCGCTCTTCGGGAATCCAACGCCAGCGGGAGCGGATCTGGAAGCTGCCCAGGCCGGTCTCAATAATCTTCTCCATCTCCTCGCGGCGGTAGATGATCTCGCCGCCGGTCGAGAAGTCGGGCATGGGCATGTACTCGAGCAGGTCGCAGTCGGGATCCTGCAGGTAGTGCATCGTGGCGGTACAGACCTCGTTGAGGTTGAAACCGCAGATGTCGGACGCCATGGCGACGCCGATGCCCTTATTGGCCGAGACGAGGATGTTGGGG
>CATZTY010000012.1 GCA_958424475.1 uncultured Collinsella sp. | reverse complement strand
AAGATCGGCTACAAGGGCTACCTGCTGCCCAAGGACGCTCCCGAGAAGGTCCTGCAGTTTGGCGAGGGCAATTTCCTGCGCGCCTTCGTCGACCGCTTCTTTGACATGGGCAACGAGGCCACCGGCTGGAACGGCAAGGTCGTCATGGTGCAGCCCATCAGTGGCGCCTTTGGCTTTGCCGATGGTATCAACGCCCAGGACGACCTGTACACCGTGTTGGTGCGCGGCAAGGAGAACGGCAACACGGTTGACGAGTCCCGCGTGATCAGCGTCTGCAGCCGCTGCATCAACCCGTACCGCGAGGACGACTACCGCGCCATGATGGAGGTCGCCGTCTCCGACGATTTGGAGATTATCGTCTCCAACACCACCGAGGCCGGTATCGCCTACGACCCGTCCTGCAAGGCCGACGACATGCCGCCCGCGAGCTTCCCCGCCAAGCTTGCCCAGGTGCTCCACACCCGCTGGGCCGCCGGCAAGCCGGGCGTCATCGTGCTCGCCTGCGAGCTCATCGATCACAACGGCGAGGAGCTGCTGCGCATCATGAACCAGTACGTGAGCGACTGGGGCTGGGAGGACGAGTTCTCGCAGTGGATGGCCAACGACTGCACCGTCTGCACCACGCTTGTCGACACTATCGTCCCCGGCCGCATCCGCGACCCCAAGGAGGCCGCTGCCGTGGCCGAGCGCCTGGGCTACGAGGATCCCTTCCTGGCCGTGCGCGAGCCCTTCCAGATGTGGGGCATCCAGGGCGACGAGTCGCTTGCCGAGAAGCTCCCCTTCGTGAAGGCCGGCCTGCCGGGTGTCTTTGTTACCCCCGATGTCACCCCGTACAAGAAGCGCAAGGTCCGCATCCTCAACGGTGCCCATACCGCCTTCGTTCCGGGTTCCTGGGTTGCCGGCTTTGATATCGTGCGCGACTGCATGCATGACGAGACCATTCGCGGCTTCATGAACACCATGCTCTACGACGAGGTCATTCCGACGCTTGCCGCCGACTTGGATGTCGAGGACTGCAAGGCCTTTGCCGCCGCCGTCGAAAACCGCTTCGACAACCCGTTTATTGATCATGCGCTGCTCTCCATCTGCCTCAACTCCACGGCTAAGTGGCGCGCGCGCGACCTGCCCACGCTCAAGGACTACGTTGCCGAGACCGGCAACCTGCCCAAGTGCCTGGCGACGAGCCTCGCTACGCTCATCTCCTTCTACACGCAGGAGCTCGTGTCCCGCGAGGGCGACGGCCTGCACCTGCGTCGCTCCGACGGCACCGAGTACACCGCTCAGGACGACGCCTTCGTACTCGATTTCTACGCCGCCCACGCCGGTGCCGACGATGCCCAGCTGGTGCACGACGTGCTCACCAACGAGCAGATGTGGGGCGAGGACCTTACGCAGATCGCCGGTCTTGAGGAGTTTGTCGTCAACGCTCTCGCTATCGTGCGCGCCGAGGGCGTCAAGCAGGCGTTCGCGAACGCTCGGGCCTAAATCCTTCTGTACGCCCGCCGGGTAACTGGCGGGCGTCACTCGACTTCTGCTCAACCTGTAGGGTTAGGACTCTTTGTAATGAACACTATCCAGATCAATCCGGCCGACAACGTCATCGTTGCGCTGTCGCCGCTCGCCAAGGGTGCTGCCGTCGAGGTTCCCGGCGTGGGTGAGGTCGTTGCCGTGGAGGATATCCCGCAGGGCCACAAGATGGCCGTGCGCTCGATTGCCGCGGGGGAGGACGTCATCAAGTACGGCCTTCCTATCGGCCATGTGACGGGCGATGTCCAGCCCGGTCAGTGGCTTCATACACATAATGTCAAGACCAACCTTTCGGGCGAGGTCGAGTACACCTACAACCCCACACATCCGGTCGTTGAGCCGGTTGAGCCCGAGACCTTTATGGGGTTCCGCCGCGCCGACGGTCGTGCCGCGACGCGTAATGAGCTGTGGATCATCCCCACGGTCGGCTGTGTCAACGAAGTCGCGCGTGCCATGTGTGAGCAGGCCCAGGATCTGGTCGATGGCTCGCTGGAGGGCGTCTACTACTTCCCGCATCCGTTCGGTTGCTCGCAGACCGGCGCCGACCATGCCCAGACCCGTCGTCTGCTGGTGGCACTGTCGCGTCACGCAAACGCCGCAGGCGTGCTATTCCTGTCGCTCGGTTGCGAGAACTGCACGCACCAGCAGGTGCTCGACGAGCTCGGTGACTTCGATCACGAGCGCGTTCGCTTTCTCACCTGCCAGGATGTAGCCGACGAGCAAATCGAGGGCCACAAGATTCTGGCCGAGCTGGCTGACCTGGCCAAGCAAGCCAAGCGTGAGCCCATTTTGGCCTCCGAGCTGGTTATTGGTCTTAAGTGCGGCGGCTCCGACGGTCTTTCGGGCATTACCGCCAACCCCACGATCGGTCGCGTGAGCGATATGGTCGTCGCCCGTGGCGGCACGTCGGTGCTTACCGAGGTGCCCGAGATGTTTGGCGCCGAGAGTATTCTGCTCGATCGCTGTGAGAACGAGCAGGTCTTTGGCGCCGCCTCCGACATGCTCAACGGCTTTAAGGGCTACTTTATTAGCCACGGCGAGGTTGTCTACGAGAACCCGAGCCCCGGCAACAAGGACGGAGGTATTACCACGCTCGAGGACAAGAGCTGCGGCTGCGTGCAAAAGGGCGGATCTGCCCCCATCGTCGACGTGCTGCCGTATGCCGGCCAGGCAACTAAACACGGCCTGAACATGCTGTGCGGTCCGGGCAACGACATGGTATCCACCACGGCGTTGACGGCTGCCGGCTGCCACGTGATTCTGTTCTCGACCGGCCGCGGCACACCGTTTGGCGCGCCGGCGCCTACGCTCAAAGTGTTCACCAACCAGCGTTTGTGCGACCACAAGGCCAATTGGATGGACTTTAACGCCGGCGTGATTGCCACGGGTGAGCGCACGCTCGACGAGGCCGCCCGCGATTTGTACCAGCTGGTGCTACAGGCGGCGAGCGGTAAGCTCACGAGTGCCGAGCGCCGTGGCTGTCACGAGATCAGTATCTGGAAGGACGGCGTCTGCTTGTAGCGGCAAGTGCGCCCAAGCATAGCGCGATGTCATCGGCCCCGTCGGGAGTGTTCCCGGCGGGGCTTTTTCGTTTCGTGGTTAAGTGAATATGTTGGAAAATCTGATAAACGTTCACCTATCTCATGGCTGTCCAGCATGGCACCCTTACCAGCAGAAAATAGGTGTGAGGATCTCAATTGTGTCCGTTCAGCGGTAAAAATCGACCGTTCAAGGATATTATTCAAGTGAACGTTCACCTGTCATAAGCAATCGCGCATAATCTAACTAAACGTTCACCCTGAACGCTGGGCAGACAGATGTCAGTGTGGACTCCAATGTCTTGCTGCAAGACAATCGAGAAAAGAGAGGGAGCTCGATGACTAATAAGATCGGAAAAAAGCGTAAGATCACATTCTGGACGCGCTTGGGCTTTGGTATGGGCGGTATGCTCAATTCCGGTGCCCTGACCTTTACGCACAGCTACATGGTGCTGTTCCTGTCCACGGAGTGTGGCCTGTCCGCAGGCGAGGCTGCACTGATCAGCTCGTTTGCCATCTATGTCAACGCTATTCTTTGCCCGCTGATGGGCTTTGTGGCCGATAACTTCTATGCCACCAAGATTGGCCGCATCTTTGGTCGTCGTCGTTTCTGGATCTTGCTGGCCATCCCGATGATGATCGCCGAGCCGCTCATCTTCGTGGCTACGCCGTTTGGCTTCCCGTACTACTTTGTGCTGTACCTGATCTACAACGTCGCGTATACGTTCTGCACCGCCAACCTGTCGCCGCTTACCATCGAGATGACCGACGACTTCAAGGAGCGTACGTACCTCACCGGCTACAAGCATCTCTTTGGTAACGCCGCCGGCTTCCTGATGGCTGCACTTGTGGGCTTCGGCTTTGGCACCTTCGGCGAGACCAACCCGTTCAGCTACTTCATCATCGCTACGATCAACGCTTCGGTCATGGCAATCTCGCTGCTTTGTGTGTACCTGTCCACGTGGGAGCACACCCCCGAGGAGGTCGCTCAGGAGAAGATCGAGAGCGTCGGCGAGGGTATCAAGAAGTTCTTCATCGACGTAATCTCCACCTTCCGCAACAAGTCCTTCCGCAAGGTCCTGTACGCACAGGTCTCCACGAAGCTCGCTGCTGCCTGCTGGTCTGCCTGCCTGTCCTTCTTCATCGTCTACTGCCTGCAGATTCCTAAGTCCTACGAGTCCGTGATGGAGATGCCTGGCAAGGTCGTCGCTATCGTCTGCACCGCCATCTGGGTCGCTCTCATGGCCAAGAAGGGCTTCCACAAGTCTTGGTACCTGGCCAACGTCGGTTGCGCTGCGTGCATCATCGCCTACAACTACTTCGCCTTTGGTCAGATCAATGGCACCTCCACGGTCGCCATCGCCATGATCGCCTACCCCATCATCTTCGCCATCTGGAAGTTCTTCTACGTCGGCTTCCAGTACCTGCCCGATGTTCTGCTCAACTACATCCCCGATGTCGATGAGCTCATCACCCTGCGTCGTCGCGAGGGCATCTACAGCTCCGCTCAGCAGCTCTGCCAGCAGATCGCCCAGGCTATCGCCGTTAACGCATGGGCCATCGTCCTTGCTGCCTCCGGCTTCATTCAGACCGCCGGCAACAGCGACGCCGTGACCCAGCCCGCCACCGTGCCTCTGTACATCTGCGGCTACATGCTCATCGGCTGCGCCGGCTTCTTCCTGCTCGCGGCTGTCCTTGCCCGCGGCATCAAGATTGACAAGGAGCAGTGCGACGTCCTTTGCGACGAGATCCGCCGCGTCAAGGAGGGCGGCAAGATGGCCGACGTCAAGCCCGAGGTCAAGGCGCTTTGCGAGGAGCTCTCCGGCTTTAAGTACGAGGACTGCTTTGCCCACAACAACGTTGGCTTCCAGGACGGTAGCGTAACCCCCGCCGAGTAAGGCCGACATATCGTCCAAATCACAGGGCCGTGCCACCGGAATTCCGCCGGCAGGCACGGCCCTTTTTCAACAGCGTACAATTTGCCTTTAGAGCATCTTTTTGAGGGAGAAATCCATGGAGACGAACGTTATCTGGCGCAACGCCCGCGCGGCCGTGATCGAGCTTGACGACGGCGGCTACTTTACCTGTGCCGATACGTGGGAGATCTTTGTCAACGACGAGCCCGCTGGTACCACGAATACGGTCGAGACCTATGTCGACGGCCTGACCCCCGGCAAGCGCAACCTGGTTCGTTTTGTTTGTGGCGAGCGTGAGCTGAGCGTAGGTGTCACCACGCCGGCTGAGCCCTTTACCATCAACGTTCGCGACTGTGGCGCCAAGGGTGATGCCGAGCACGACGACACCACCAACATCCAGGCTGCCATCATGGCCTGTCCCAAGGACGGGCGCGTGCTGATTCCCGCCGGCAGCTATCGTATCAAGTCCCTCTTCCTTAAGAGCAATATCAACATCGAGCTCGCCGAGGGAGCGGTGCTGTTGGCCCGTCACGATCGCGCGGCGCTTGCCTACATTCCGGGCACGGTCACAGGCGACGAGGGCGCCGGGTATGCCGGCACCGATATGCTGCCCCTGGGCCGCTGGGAGGGCGAGAGTTTCTCGACCTACTGCTCTACCTTTACGGGTCTGAGCGTGCACGACGTGTGCATCTATGGTCGCGGCGCGATCGACGGTCAGACTGATTTTGCCGAGGACAACTGGTGGAACAAGGACTTTAAGAACATCTTTCGCCCGGAGGAGGGCCGTGAGATCGCCCGCCCGCGCATGATCTTCCTATCCGAGTGTGAGAACGTGAGCTTGGCCGGCTTCACCGTCCGCAACAGCCCGGCGTGGAACATCCACCCCATCCTGTGCGAGCACGTCGATGCGCTCTGCCTGTCCATCGAGGGTCCCAAGAACTCCCACAACACCGACGGCTTCGATCCTGAGAGCTGCGGCTTTGTCCGCATCTTGGGCTGCCAGTTCTCGGTGGGCGACGACTGCATCGCCATCAAGAGCGGCAAGCTGGGTATTGAGCCCGAGCTTCGTCCCGCCACGCACGACGTGCTGATCTCTCACTGCTACATGCACGATGGTCACGGCGCCGTGGTCCTGGGTTCAGAGGCTGCCGGCGGCATCAAGGACCTTACCGTGAGCAAGTGCCTCTTTGAGCGCACCGACCGCGGCCTGCGCGTCAAGACCCGCCGCGGGCGCGGCAAGGACGCCGTCAACGAGGGCATTACCTTTGAGCACATTCGCATGGACGAGGTGCTCACGCCCTTCGTGGTCAACTCGTTCTACTTCTGCGACAAGGACGGCAAGACCGATTACGTGCAGTCTCGCGAGGCGCTGCCCGTCGACGACCGCACACCCGGCTTTGGTGCCACGACGTTTTGTGATATCGAGGCTACTAACTGCCACGCGGCTGCTGCTTACATCACGGGCCTGCCCGAGAGCAAAGTGACGCGCCTGACGTTCCAGGATGTCCACGTGACCTTCGCGCCGGATGCCGAGCCCTTTGTCCCGGCCATGGCCTGCGGCGTTGAGCCCATGGTGCGCCAGGGCATCATCGCGCAAAACGTCAAGGTACTCGACCTGCAAAATGTGGTGATCGAGGGCCAGGACGGCGAGGAACTGCAGCTCCAGAACGTCGACAAGGTCGTCCGTGCGTAGGCGTTTGCTCCTAAACAATTAAATTCGGTATGTCGCGGCGCGCGATGGGCAGGGCCTTCCCGACCCATTGCGCGAACTTTTTATATGCCGAAACTGCAACGTAGACGGTCTACGACGAAAGGACGCGGTGACTGATGATGAGTGAGAGACGATTTTTTGAGGTTTCGCCCGAGCGTGCGGGGGCATATCACAGTATCTCTAAGGCCTTGGAGGCAATTGACGAATCCTGTCCGAATGACGGACGGCCGGTGACAATCCATATCGAGCCGGGTGAGTACCGCGAACGGGTCGAGATTCATCGCCCGCATGTGACGATTGAGGGAGAGACGGCCGACAGCGTGCGTATCGTGGGCAGCCTGGGTGCCAAGATGCCTTCGGAGGACGGCTCGGGCGTCGACGGCACGCTCGGCACGTTTAGGACCTATACCGTTTTGGTCGATGCCGACGACGTACGGCTCGAGAACCTCACGATCGAAAACGATGCGGGCGATGGGCGCGAGGTCGGTCAAGCGATTGCCCTGTATGCTGATGGCGACCGTCTGGTTGTCGATGCCTGCTGCATTAAGGGACACCAAGACACGCTGTTTTTGGGTCCGCTGCCGCCGCATGAGGCCAAACCGGGCGGGTTTATAGGACCCAAACAGTATGCGCCGCGCCGGGTGGGACGCCAGTATTTTCGACGTTGCCGGATCGAGGGCGATGTCGACTTTATCTTTGGCGGCGCGCGTGCCTACTTTGAGGGGTGCGAGATTCGCTCGCTCAACCGCGATATGGATGTCAACGGGTATGTAACGGCAGCCTCCACGCCTAAAGGCGAGCCGCACGGCTTTGTGTTCCACGGCTGTTCGTTTACAGCTCCGGATGGCGTGGCGCCGGATTCGGTCTACCTGGGTCGTCCTTGGCGCGAATGGGCACAAACTGTGCTGATCGATTGCTGGCTGGGGCGACATATCAAGCGCGAAGGCTGGTGGGATTGGAATAAGCCGGCAGCGCACAACTGCGTGCAGTATGCTGGCGCGATCCTGCATGGGCCGGCGGGTGATGCTACCGGCTGGGTGCCGTGGGCGAATGAACTCGATGTGATGGCTGCTGCCGGGTACGCCCGCGAACAGGTGCTTGCCGGTGCGGATGGCTGGGATCCCGAGGGAGGCACCGGTGATGCGGTTGAGACGGCTGGGCTATCTGCCAATGGTCGCACCGTGCACATCGAGACGTACTGCGAAGACGAGCCTGCGCTGCGTGCCCGGCTGAAGCGCGAGGGGCGCTCTGCCGCATTTGCGGGCCAGACTCCTGCAGATTTTGAGGCATGGAAGATTGCGACCAGGACTCGCCTGTGCGATGTTTTGGGCCTTTCGCTTATGGACCGCGCCCCGATTGAGATTCGTGAACTCAGCCGTGTGCGGGTTGCCGGCGGCATCGTGCACACCCATGCGATGCTGCAGGTGGAGCGCGACGTTTGGATGCCGTTCTACCTGTTGGAGCCGTCTCATCCTAAGCTTGATGAGCGGGGACTCAAACGCTGTTATATCTGCCCGCATGGTCATCAGGGAGCGGGTGCTGCAAGCGTAGCCGGTGTTGCGGGCGTGCCGGCTGTCGATGATGCCGTGCGTAAGTTCAATTACGACTACGGTCTGCGTTTGGCACGCATGGGTTACGTGACCGTCTGCCCTGATGCGCGCGGTTGGGGATACCGTCGTGACTGGAAGGGTCAGGGCGATGACGAGAACAGCTACCTGCGCGGTACGTGTCTGAATCAAGCACGTATGGCCGAGCCGCTGGGTCTTACGGTTGCGGGCCTCAACGCCTGGGATAACATGCGTCTGATCGATTACCTAGAGGCGCGCGGCGACATTGCCATGGATGACCTGGGTTGCTTTGGTTTTTCGGGTGGCGGCTACATGACGTTGTACCTGGCCGCACTCGACCCGCGTGTGCGCAAGGCGTTTGTCTCGGGCTATCTGTACGGTGTCGACGATTCGCTGCTGCATCTCAATGGCAATTGCAGCTGCAACTACACACCCGGACTTTGGCGCTTACTCGACATGGGCGATATTGCCTCGCTTATTGCACCGCGCCCGTTGTTAGTGCAGAGCTGCGAAGAGGATCATCTGAACGGTTCGCGCGGGCTGAAAAATGTCGATGAACAGCTCAAGATCGTGCGCGATGCCTACAAGTTGCTGGGCCGCAGAGATGCTCTGCGGCACGAGGTGTGTCCGGGTGGACACCATCTGGGCGTGGCACATCTTGCCGAGGATATCGAATGGCTCGATTCGCACGTTGCGGAATGCGCCCGTGCATAGCCCCTCGGCATGCTGCGAATAAACGGTACGTTCCTGTATGACCGTCGATGGGCGGATGAGGAGAAGATTATGGAAACGAAGAGCTTGAGTGAATCGACCATTTGCTGCTTTGGCGATTCGACCACCTGGGGCGACGACGGCTGCGGTGGGGGAGGCAACGACATTTCGTGGACCTCGCACCTGGGCGCGTTGCTGGGAGGCGCGGTCGTCGAGAACTTTGGCATCAAGGGTTCGCGTATCGCCATCAAGGCCGACCGTACCGATTCGTTTGTCGAGCGCCTTGACGGTATCGACGATGCGGCCGATATCTACATCGTCTTTGGCGGCGTCAACGACTTTAGCCGCAACGTGCCGCTTGGAGAGCTGGGCAGCACGGACGTGCATGAGTTCTACGGTGCGCTCGACTACCTGATTCGCGCTATCACGGCGCGTTCGCCTCAGGCAAAGCTGGTGTTTATGACGCCGTGCAAGACGAGCGGTAAGCACGAGAAGGATATCCCGGCAAGCGATGAGCTCAATCACCTGGGGTTGACGCAGGTCGCCTACGTAAAGGCGATGCTCGAGGTCTGTGACCGCTACTCCGTTCCGGTGATTGACCTGTATGCGCAAAGCGGTATCAGCCCGTTTTTGCCGGAGCACCGCGAGCTCTATATGCCGGACGGTCTGCATTACAGCCCGGCTGGCTATGAGCGCCTGGCGCATCGCATCGCCGCGGGCTTAGCCGCCGTTTGCCGTTAAAAGTCTGCCGTTCGCGGGGAATATAGGGTTAACGTTCACCCTATATTCCCCGTTCGCGTTACACTAGGGTTAACGTTCACCTATCATTAACGTCAGAGGGGACAGCAATGGGTTGCAATCAAATCCTGGACCGTTATATCGAGCAGTTGATCGAAACCTCTACGCCGCAGGCGCCGGCTTGGAATATCGAAAAGATTCGCGCCGGCAAGGAGAACACCTGGAACTATATCGACGGCTGCATGATCAAGGCGCTCATCGAACTGTACGAGATCACGGGTGAGCAGCGCTACCTGACGTTCGCCGACGACTATATCGATTTCTTTGTCCAGGACGACGGCACCATCAAGCATTACAACCCCGAGGAGTACAATCTCGATAACGTCAATGCGGGCAAGACCCTCTACAAGCTCTATGACCTGGTGGGCAAGCCCAAGTACCGTGCCGCCATGGACACCATCTACCGCCAGCTCGAGACCCAGCCGCGCACCAAAGAAGGCGTGTTTTGGCACAAGGCCGTCTATCCCAACCAGATCTGGCTCGATGGCATGTATATGGCCCAGCCGTTCTACATGCAGTACGAGCTGAGCTTCCACAACCGTCGTGCCTGCTCGGACAGCTTCCATATGTTCCAGGTCGTGCATGACCTGATGCGCAACCCCCTCAACGGTCTGTACTATCACGCTTACGACGCGAGCCGCAAACAGTTCTGGTGCGACCCGGTCACCGGCCTTTCGGCTAACTTCTGGCTGCGCGCCGAGGGCTGGTTTGCCATGGCACTCATCGATACCTGGGAGCTCATGCCGCCTTCGATGTCAGCCGAGAAGGACGAGATTCGCAAGATGTTCCACGACCTGATCGATGCCATGCTGCCGTATCAGGACGAGAAGACCGGCATGTGGCATCAGGTCATCAACCTGCCCAATATCGCCCCCAACTACCTGGAGGAGTCTGGTAGCGCGATTTTTGCCAATGCCATCATGAAGGGCGTGCGTCTAGGCGTGCTGGGCGAGCGTTACTACCAGTACGGCCGTCGCGCCTTCGACGGCATCTGCGAGACCTGCCTGTCCGAGCATGATGGGCAGCTGGCGCTCGACAACATCTGCCTGGTTGCGGGCTTGGGAAACACCGCGCACCGCGAGGGCACGTTTGATTACTACATGAGCGAGCCCGTGGTCAAAAATGATGCAAAGGGTGTGGCGCCGCTGGTGCTTGCCTATATCGAGACCATGCATCACGACAAGCTGGCCGGTAAGCGCGATCCGCTCGCCCCCTCGGGCGTGTGCTCCATCGAGGACCCGTTTGGCGGATACACCCCGGGCATCAACGCTCATAAGGGATGTGAATAACGTGGGGGCTATTACTCCGGGTGTACGTTTGCACGACCTTCCGCAGGGGACCGTCGAGGAACGCATTCGCATGGCGGGAGAGCTGGGCTTTTCGTGCATTCAGCTGCCGAGCAAGGTGCTCTACGCATCGATGGGGATCGATCGAGGCGGCCTGACCCGCGAGCTTGCCGACCATTTGCGTGCGGTGCTCGACGAGGCGGGCGTTTCGGTCGCCGTGCTCGGCTGCTATAAGAATTTGGCGACGCCCGATCGCCAACAGCTCATGGATAACTTTGCCGAGTACGAGGCTTGCTTGAACTTTGCCCAGATGCTCGGCGGATGCCCGGTTGGCACCGAGACCGGTCGCCCCAATGCGCAGAACCGCGTTGCTGACGACCGCATGACCGATGGGGCACTCGAAGCGTTTACAGACGGGCTTGCACGCGTCTGCGATCGGGCCGAGGCCGTGGGCGGGCAAATTTTGATCGAGCCCGGTTGGAACGAGACGGTTAATACTCCGGATCGCTGCCGTGAGGTGCTGGAGCGCGTCTCGAGCCCGTCGCTCGGCGTGATCTACGACCCGGTATCGCTGCTGCACCCCAGTGTCGTTGACGAAGCGCAGGAAATCACCGCGCGCATGCTCTACTTATGCGGCAGTAAGATCCGCGTGCTGCA
>CATZTY010000011.1 GCA_958424475.1 uncultured Collinsella sp. | reverse complement strand
AGCTGTTGCGCGGAATGCCGAACTTCTGCGGCAGGTCGGTATGTATGTGTGCGATAGGTTCCATGCCGGTCATTGTACGGCATGGAGGCGTGGGGCATTGCGCGCAATTCTTCGCCACGGTCCCCCGTCGTGCAACCAACGGTTGCTTGGAAGGGTGCCTGCCGCCGCGTATGCTTAAGCCATCAACCAGCAGAAAGGAGCCGCTATGGCCTTTGCAGAAAAGCTCATTGCCGTTCGTCGCGCCCATCACCTTACCCAGGAGCAGCTCGCCGCCAAGCTCTTCGTCACACGCCAAGCCGTCAGCCGTTGGGAGCGCGACGAGGTCACCCCGGGCATCGACATGATGAAGCTCATTGCCGCCGTAACCGGCGAGCCACTGTCCCACCTGCTCGAAATGCCCGAGCATTATTGCCAGAGCTGCGGCATGATACTCACGCCCGACGACTGCGGCACCGATGCCACGGGCGCCACGACCGAACATTACTGCAAGTGGTGCTACGACCACGGCCAGTACACCTACGACACCACGATGGAGGCAATGATCGAGGACTGTGCCCCACGGCTAGCACAAAACACAGGTATGTCGCTCGACGAAGCCGTCTCGCTCATGGGCGCCGTCCTGCCGCAACTGGAGCGCTGGCGCACCGTGCAGGAAAACGAGGAACGCTACGGCGCCGAGGCTCGGGCTCGCTATGGCAATGAGGCTATCGATGCAGCAAACGAAACGTTACTGGATATGGATCCTCAGACATGGAACGACATGAAGGAACTTGAACGCGCCATTTTGGGCCAGCTCTCGATTGCCATAGGCATTGGCGACCCAGAGAGCAACGAGGCTCGTAAGCTTGTCGCGATGCATCGTCGTTGGATTGGTCTCAACTGGGGACGCGAACCCCAGAACGAAGCGTACCTGGGCCTCGCCCACGGCTATCTTGCCGACCAGCGCTTTGTTGACTACTACGACAAGCCCTGCGGCACCGGAGCCACGGCGTTTCTGGTCCAGGCCATCGAGTCGTCACTGGTCCGCGCATAGACCGCGGCAGCTTTGGGTATTTCAATCAAAACCTCAACCGATTGGAGACCTATGGCTACTGATCACGAGCTCGTGCTCTACGTTATGACCGGCTGCCCGTACTGCATAAAGGTCAAGCGCTTTTTGGCCGATAACGGCGCGACCATTCCTGAACGCAATATCTCGACCGATTCCGATGCCGAGCAAACGCTTATCGCCGTCGGCGGAAAACGCCAGGTTCCCTGCCTGTTCATCGACGGCAAGCCACTCTACGAGTCGAGCGACATCATCGCATGGGTACAGAAGAACCTGCTCTAGTGCAACATAGTCATTGGGGACGTTCTTAAATGACTAGTCGTTAAAGAACGTCCCCGATGTCTAACTAGCCGCGGAAGCGAGCTATGGGTGCGAGTGGCTGCTCGCGAAAGACCCGCTCGACGGCGGCGCGGTATTCGTCGACCTTTTTGGTCTTACGCACGAGCTTGTGAACGGTAGCGGGGTCAGCGAAAGCGCACTTGGCGTAGAACCACCACTCCTTCATACGAAAGACCGCGTTGCCGCCAATCTCTTCTGCATAGGCCGCAAACAGCGTGTCGTGGAAACGCTGCAGCTCGGCTACCGTGGCAGCAGGGCCACCCTTAACCATGCGAGCCAGAGCAGGATTCGCAAGCAAGCCACGCCCCAGCATCACATGGCGTGTCCCGGGATAGGCCTCCACCAGCGCATCCATATCCTCAAGATCAAAAATATCGCCGTTGTAGGCGACCGGAAACGGCGCGCGCTCCAGCGTCTCGCCATAAAACTCCTTGCGCGGCGTGCCCGTATAGCGGTCCTTTTGTACGCGCGGATGCACGATCAGCTCCGCCAGCGGCATGCGGCAATACAAATCGAGCACGCGCTCGTACTCGTCATCACTTTCCAACCCCAACCTGGTCTTGACCGATACCGGCAGCGGAGAGCGCTCACACACGTCACTCAAGAACACCTCAAGCTCGTCCAAGTTGCGCAAAAAGCCCGATCCTTTGCCCTTGGCAACAACCGTCCCCGAGGGGCAACCCAAGTTGAGATTGACCTCACGATAGCCCATGTCGGCGAGTACCTGTGCCGCCCATACAAACTCGTCCGCGTTCTTGGACATCAGCTGAGGCACTACGTTGAGCCCCTGGTTATTGGCAGGATCGATCTCCTTAAACGCCTTGCCGCCAAAGCGATTTCCCACCCGCGGCGGCGGCAAAAACGGCGTGTAATAGCAATCGAGCGCACCGAAGCACTCCGCATGCACGCGACGGAACACATGCCCGGTAATCCCCTCCATAGGGGCCAACGATAGAATCATCTACTCTTCTCTCATATCAACGAACGTGACAAAGGGACTGTCCCTTTGTCGCATTATTCGGAGCGTAGGGCTTCCACGGGGTCTTTTTTGGATGCGCTGCGGGCAGGCAGTAGACCGGCAACGACCGTCAGCAGCACCGAAATTACAATGAGCACCAACGCATCCTGCACGGGCAGACTCATTAGGTTGGGGACCTGTTTGGCCGCAAGCGCCCAAGCATTGACCGGGAAGCTCACGGCCACCACGACGACAACAGCAAAGACGCCGGCAATGAGGCCCTCGATAAAGGTCTCGGCGTTGAACACGTTTGCCACGTTACGCTTCGACGCGCCAATCGCACGCAGAATGCCAATCTCCTTTTTGCGCTCCAGCACGCTGATGTACGTGATGATGCCGATCATGATGGAGCTCACCACCAGGCTGATACTCACGAATGCGATGAGCACCAAGCTGATGGTGTTCACGATGTCGGTCACCGAGCCCATGATGATGCCCATGTAGTCGGTGTACGAAATTGCCCGATCATCGTGGCCAGCGGCTTTGACCTGCTTGTTGTACGCATCGATGTGATCGAGTACGCGCTCCTTGGCCTCAAAGTCGCGCGGGAAAATCTTGACCGAGATGGGGTCTGCCTCATCCGCATAGCCCAACGTGGTCAGATTGTTGTCGTAGGTGAGCTTCGAAGCCTTGGCATAGCTCATCATGAGCGAACTCAGGTCCTCGGCGTCCATGTTGAAATGGATGGCACGAGCAAAGGCACTCGCATCCACACGCATGGCGCCCGCCAGGTTTTCAAAACTCGAAGACATCTGCGTCGCCACCTGGTCCATAAGCCCTGCCGCGCCCGCCTTGAGCTGGGATGATACCGTCGACGCTATCTGCTCGCTGATTGCCTTCATCACCTGATCCATAGCCTGCTGCAGATACGGAGCCAGCTGCTTTTGCACATAGTCGCTCATCGCCTGCTGCAGACGCTCGGCCAGGGCATCGCCGCCGAGCGCTTTGAGCTGGGCCAGGATTTGCTGAGCTGTGTCATCATTCTCAAGATACGTCGAGAATGCGGCAGCGAGCTTTGCCGCGTCTTTAAGATCCTCGGGTGACAGCGCCCTAAACTGATCAGACTGCAAAAAGCCCTCAAACAGTTGGTTGGCAAGCATTCCCACCTGCTGCATTTGCTCGGGCGTGAGCTCCAGACCGTCAAAGATGCCCGAGAAATCTGGGGCCGGTGCTTTTGCCATGATGTCGCTGAAGTCGATGTCCCTTCCAACGCCCGAAAGGTCAATGTCCAGCCCGGATAAGTCGATACCAGAAAGGTCCATACCGCCGGCCGCACCCGAGAGTGCAGACGCATCAAACGAGAACGCGCTCTTGAGCGCCGCCTCGTCCACACTGAACATGCTGCCCAGATCAACGCCTTGCTTGGCCTCGCCTTGCAGTTCGTCGAAGGTTTTGCCCGTAAAGACATCCGTCTCGGGGTGGGCAAGCTGCTCCTGCACAATCTGCGAATCGGCAGCGCGCTCCATAAGCTGGCGAGTCAGCGCATGCGTATAGGCAATGCCCGGGGACAACGCGCTCGCGTTGGCCGTCTCGTTGGGTCGCACCACGCCCACAATGTGCACGTCGATACCGTCGGCAACCTTGGCAGCCATAAAGTCGGCGTCGCCAGACATGTCAGTCCACATGCCGGTCTCTTCGTTTTTGCGATACGCATCAGCCGGCGACAGCACCTTAAACGTGGTAGACAGCGCATCGTCGTAGGTAAAGTCGGTGCCGGTCTCGGGCGTTTCGACCCCACCGTCAGCCGTCATAGCGCTGTTTACCAGATCGTTGAGCTCATTGATATCCAGCGCGCCGATACTGTAGAGCGTGTAGTCGCCCACCGTGCCACGACTCGAAAGCACCATCACGGCTTCGTTGGCGGACGTGGGCCAATGACCGGCGACGACATCGTACTGGCTGTCGAGCAGGCTCTGGTCGTCGATCATCTCGTTAAAGACCGAGGTTCCCATGGATTCCATGCTCACCGTTGCCGCCGAGCTCGCGCCTCCGCTCATGGCCTCGGTCATGGCGTTGGGCACCAGCCGGACAGGCTTCTCATCGCCCTTGCCGGCACGATAGACAACCGGCGATACACCGTAACCGTACTGAATGGCGTTGACCTCTTTATCGATGCCGTCGCCACCGTCGTCGAGCCATGCCTTAAAGCTCGTCATGTCGTTGGACTTAACGCTCGCAAACATATCCTTTACGGCCCTGACCACGGGAATCTTATCGGTTCCCTGAGCCTTGCCGCCGACACTGTCGTCGGATGAATCCACGCTTTCAGACGAGTCATCATCCGCAGCCCCCTGTCCGCCCATCATGGACGACAGGTCGTAATCCTGCTTGGAAATGGTGAGCGGGTAGCTCGAGAGCGTATCCTCCTCGACCTTTTTGATGTAGCCGTTTACACCATTGGACAGCGCCAGAATCGCCGCGATACCGATAATGCCAATCGAGCCCGCAAAGGCAGTCATGGCCGTGCGGCCCTTCTTGGTCATGAGGTTTCGAGCAGAAAGCCCCAGCGCCGTCACAAAGCTCATCGAGGTTTTGCGCGTAGGCTTGGCCTCGCGGCGCGTGGCGTCGGCGACATCGAAAGGGTCGGAATCGTCGGTGATCTTGCCGTCCGCCAGGTTGACGATGCGCGTAGCGTACTGGTACGCCAGCTCGGGATTGTGCGTGACCATGATGACCAGGCGGTCGCGCGCCACGTCCTTGAGCAGGTCCATGACCTGTACGGACGTCGTTGAATCCAAAGCGCCGGTCGGCTCGTCGGCCAGCACAATCTCGGGATCATTGATCAGAGCACGGGCGATGGCCACGCGCTGCATCTGTCCACCCGAAAGCTGGCTCGGGCGCTTGTTCACGTGCTCGCCCAGACCAACTGCCTCGAGCGCCTTACGTGCACGCTGGCGGCGCTCGGCATGGCCCACACCCGTGAGCGTAAGCGCCAGCTCCACGTTTTCCAAAATGGTCTGATGCGGAATGAGGTTATAGCTTTGGAACACAAAGCCGATGCGGTTGTTACGGTAGGCATCCCAATCGCGATCGTGAAAGTCTTTGGTCGAAATACCGTCGATCAGCAGGTCGCCAGAATCGAAATGATCGAGCCCACCGATAACGTTGAGCATCGTAGTTTTGCCCGACCCCGAAGGTCCCAGAATGGCCACGAACTCGTTATCGCGAAAAGACAGGTTCACGCTGTCGAGCGCCACCTGCGTAAACGACTGCGTGACGTACCTTTTGCAAATACCTTTGAGCTCCAACATGGACGGCAACCTCTCCCACGCGGGCGCACTTGCCCGCTCTTCCCCGCCGTTCGTATTCGACGCGTTTGTCCTACTCTATCCCCATTTTTTGCCGGCGCCAGTGAGGAATGTAACGAACCGCGCCAAAAAACGAATGGGACGGCGCCCAAAAAAAGAGGCCCCAAGTGGGGCCTCTATATGGTGGAGCTTATCTTGAAAGGCAGCGGACTACTCCGCACAGCGACACACGATCCTCGCTATGCTTTACGCGTTTTCTACTGCTCGCTATTCGCAATCGCCTGGTCGATAAGCTTGTCGAGCGCTGCGCGCTGCTCGGCGGAGCTGATGGCTCCCACGATTGGATCCCCTACGATGTTGCCATTCTGATCGATGACATACGTCGTCGGGAACGAGAACAAATTTGACGTAAACTTACCGGCCTCGCTATCCGACTTGAACCAGATGTTCTTATATGTCACGCCCTTCTTGCTCAGCACGTCCTTGGCATCTGCAATCTCGCCCTTGTTGCCATCGAGCGTAAAGGAATTGACGCCCACGACCTGGCCGCCCTTCTTGGCAAGCTCCTGATTCAGTTTCTCAAGATCGCCCAACTCACCCACGCACGGCTTGCAAGTGGTGAACCAGAAGTTCATGACGGTGACCTTGTTCTTAGAGAACAGCTCGTCGCTGCTCACGTCGTTGCCATCCAGGTCCTTGCCCGTAAAGCTGGGGAACTTCGTCGCCTCGCTCGAAGCATTGGCGCCAGCCGTCATGCCAGCGGTCGAAGCGTCGACGCTCTCGCCTGCGCTCGGCGTGCTTCCACAGCCGGGGAACTCCTTCTCCAAGCTCTCGAGCTTGTCCTCGATCTCCTTGATCTGCTGTGCACCGGCCTTGAGCGTCTTAAGCTCATCCGCCGTGAACTCATCCTTGGCGCCGTCGATGGTCTTGAGCAGGAAATCGCCGTAATTGCTGCCGTCCTCAATCATTACCGAGTCTTTATTTGCCGCATTGAATACCTTTTCCCACAGCGCGTTATCACTCGAAAAGATATCGTTCTCCTTCTGCATGAGTTTTGCATACAACTCGGCGGCCTCGTCGGCATTGGTCGGCTTCTGCGCAGTGAGTTCTGCGATCTTAGGATCGGAGCCCGCAGATTCGCTCGCATTGCCACCGGGCGCCGAGCACGCCACAAGACACAAGGCCAGCACCGGCACCATAAACAGGGCCGCAATCTTAGAAAGCTTCATGGTCATTCCTCCGTTTTGTCGAAGCTTGTTTTCTTTTTATCGGCGGTCAAGGGGAGCTTTTCCGCCGACACATCCAGGCCATAGCGATAGCTGATGGCATCGACGGGACAGGCCCCGATGCACTTTCCGCACCGGATGCACTCGGCATGATTGGGCGCGCGGACCACATCAACGTCCATCTGACAAACCTTTGAGCACTTGCCGCACGAGACACATTTGCATGCATCGACCCGGATCCCCAGTAGGGATACCTTATTCATGAGCGCATAGAATGCGCCGAGTGGACAAATCCATTTGCAGAAGGGGCGGTAGAACAAAACGCTCAGCACTGCCACGGCAATGAGAACGGCAAGTTTCCAAGTAAAGAGATGTCCCAACGCAGATCGAATGCCGGCATTGGCAATGGCCAGCGGAATGGCGCCCTCGAGCACACCCTGTGGACAGATGTACTTGCAAAAGAACGGATCTCCCATCCCCAGATCGTTGACCACCAGCACAGGCAGCAATACCACGGCAAATAGCAGCACAACGTATTTGATATACGTAAGCGCCTTGAGCCTTTTTGTCGAAAGCTTTTTGCCGGGGATCTTGTGCAGCAGCTCCTGCAGCCAGCCAAACGGGCACAGAAAGCCGCATACAAAGCGTCCCAGCAGCACGCCGAGCAAAATGAGCGTACCGGTAACATAGTAAGAAAAGTTGAACTTGGATGAACCCACCACCGCCTGGAACGACCCGATGGGGCACGCACCCGATGCCGCGGGGCACGAATAGCAATTAAGTCCAGGTACGCAGACTGTTTTTCCCGCGCCCTGATAGATGCCGCCTTTGGCAAAGTTTGGCAGGTGAATATTGGTGACCAGCGTCGCCGCCGCCTGAATGAATCCGCGAAATCGGGCCAAAACATGCGACGCAGTGTTTTCTCTTTTATCCAATTCCGATACACTCCAAGCACAGCCTAATCGCTTTGGCCAGCACGGCATCCGCCTCGCCACGCATAACGCCAAAGCACACCATGGCAATTCCGACGATCAACAAAGCGACCTGTACCACGGGTTTTACCGCTTTGAACAACCCAACCACTCCTTTCGTTACGCGACCATTGGACCATATCGACTATAAAATCCGTGTTAAGCGCGATTTGGAATGTGCAAGGAGACTGTTATGCGTATTTTGATCGTCGAAGACGAGCGAGCACTGTGCGATGCAATCGCGCGCAGCTTGCGAAACTTGGCGTACAGCGTCGACTGCTGCCACGACGGACAGGAGGCGCTCGACCTGCTGGGCGTCGAAGTCTTTGACCTCGTGGTACTCGACCTCAACCTTCCCCGTATCGATGGCATGACCGTGCTCAGGGAACTTAGGAAAACCGACTGCGAGACCAAGGTGCTGATTCTGTCCGCGCGTGGCGAAGTATCCGATAAAGTCGCCGGACTCGATGCCGGCGCCAACGATTACCTTACCAAGCCGTTTCATCTGGACGAACTTGCAGCAAGGATCCGCAACCTTACCCTCAGGCGCTTCGCACAAAGCGACATAGTTTTAACCTGCGGAAAGCTCAGCTTTGACACCAAGGCGCGCATCGCTTCCGTGGACAGTGAGGCTCTATCTCTTACACGCAAGGAAACGGGAATCTTGGAATACCTGATGCTTAATCAGGGGCGACCGGTAAGCCAAGAGGAGCTTATCGAGCACGTTTGGGATAGCACCGTGAACAGCTTTAGCAACGCAACCCGCGTTCACATCTCGTCGCTCCGAAAAAAGTTGCGCAGCGCTTTGGGATACGACCCGATTCGCAATCGGATTGGAGAGGGCTACGTTATGGAGGATGGAGAATGAAAGGGCTTTCGCTGCAATGGCGCATAACGATTATGACGGCACTGCTCACGTGTGCGGCATGCGTGCTGACGAACTGCCTGGTCGGCTATACGGGCATGCGCTACATGGATGCCATCGGCAGCGACATCTCGGCCTTTAACGCAACCGGTGAAGATTCGCTCCAGGCGTTCGACCCAACGAAAGCGGCCCTCGATGACAAGGTCACGATCGTCGTAAATGACGCACAGGAGTCTTTTGGCACGACAGCCTGGTACATCACGGCTGGAGTCACACTCCTTGGCGGCGCGCTGGCATACTTTGTGAGCGGCCGTGCACTCAAACCGCTACGGGCTTTTGCAGCTCAGGTTGAGCGTGTGCAGCCTGACAACCTAAGCGAAATCAGACTCAATGAAGATGTGCCCACCGAGCTACAACGATGCAGCGCCTCTTTCAACGACATGATCGCTCGTCTTGGCGAAGGGTTCTCCGCACAGCGTCAGTTTACCGGCAACGCCGCACACGAGCTGCGCACCCCGCTCGCCCTTATGCAAGCACAGATTGAACTATTCATCTCCGAGCACTCCGGTTTGCAACCCGAAACAGCCGAGCTGCTCGGCCTGCTACAAGAACAAACCGAGCGCATGTCTCGAATGGCCAAGGTATTGCTCGAGATGAGTGAGCTCCGCAGCGTTCCTTGCGAGGACGATGTGGAACTTGGCCCCTTGTCCGAAGAGGTCCTCACCGACCTTGCGCCACTTGCCGAAAATAAGGGCATGGCTCTCAATTGTGCTGGAGACGCTTTGACAATCGGAAGTGATACGCTCCTCTATCGGCTGGTGTTCAATCTGGTCGAAAACGCCATCCGTTACAGCCGCTCCGGTTCGACTGTCAACGTCTCCATCCGCGACAACGACAGCCACGTGTTCCTGCGAGTCGAGGACCAGGGCCCGGGAATACCCAAGCAGTACCGTGAGAGCATCTTCCAACCGTTCTTTCGTCTAGACAAATCCCGCAGCAGGGCATACGGCGGCGCAGGACTCGGGCTAGCGCTCGTTTGGGAGATTGCAGCGCTTCACGGTGGCACGGTAGAGGTCGAAGCAAGTTCCGAAAACGGGACTACCATGCTCGTAAGCCTTCCAAAACAATCCGTAGCGTTAACCGAACAGTAAAACGAAAGGGGTCCCGAGCAACAGGAGTACAATTGCTGCTATTGTTGCCAGCTGTTGGGAGATGGAAGATGGACTGCGATGGCTACCCATGCGTTCCCATGCCGTTGATGTGCACCGCCTTTGCGCCGGGGCAGATTGACGCTGCAGTTGCAGGCATTTCCGACCCCGATTCGCGCGCCATTGCCACGGCAGAAGCGCTGTACTTTCGCGGACAGGCCGCCCTCGCCGCCAAGACGGCGCGCCCCTATCTTGACGCCACCGATCCCACACTGCGCTATTCCGCATGCTTTATCTGCGGATACGCCAGTCTGTCGCTCAACCGTATCGCCGATGCCCGCCGTTGCCTTGCGGGCATCCTCGATACACCGGCCGACGAGGAATCGCCCGCCGTCCACGCCACGCATATCCTGTTCGCCTCGGCCTCGAGCGTCCTGCTGCACTTGCCTTCCCCGTATTCTGCCGAAGAGTTTTATCCACTTGCGGCGCATCTGCCCGAAGGCCTGCGCCTGTTCGCCAGTTACGTGATGGCGCATGCCCTGTACCTGCGCGGCGAATATGGCCGCAGTCTGGGCATGGCGGAAAACGCCCTGATCATGAAACAGGGAAGCTATCCGATCTCGGAACTGTTCCTGCACCTGGCAGCTTCCATGGCATGCATGAGCCTCAAGGACATCGGCGCCGCAAAAACGCACTTCGGAGTTGCTTGGAACATTGCGCGCCCCGACGGCCTTATTGAGCTCATTGGCGAGCATCACGGCCTTTTACAGGGGCTTATCGAGGCATGCCTAAAATCGCAATACCCTGACGATTTCGCGCGCATTATCGAAATCACATATCGATTCAGCTACGGCTGGCGGCGCATCCACAACCCCGATTCGGGCGAGGACGTGGCTGACGACCTGACGACCACAGAGTTCACCATGGCCATGCTCGCCTGCCGTGGGTGGACCAATGCCGAAATCGCTCGTCATATGGGCGTGTCGCCGGGCACCGTTAAAAATCGGCTGTCCAACGTGTATGCAAAGCTTGGCATCGGCACGCGCACCGAACTGGTCGCGCATATGCTGCGTTAGCGGCCAGACTGTCTAGCGCAGCATGCGCGCTCCGGAGCCCCGGCGCTTCGCTCGCTCAAATTGGACATTTTGGCCCTCGGACGGCACTACCGTGACAGGGTGCCTTCTCGCAAAATTGGATTATTTCCACCGATACCTGCGGGATAGGAGCCAAAGATGCTTGATCGCCGTTCGTTACTTGTTGCCGGAGCGTCCTCGCTGGTGAGCATTATGTTGCCGCGCGTGCCGGGAAGCGCAAACGCCTTCATATTGCCGTTCGCCCCCGCCGAGGCATACGCCGACGAAGATGATCCCTTCAAGGTCTTGGTGCTCTCGCGCACCATGTTCGGTGTGGTCGTGGTCGACGTCGCCAACAAGAATACGCCCATCACGGGTGCCCAGGTCACACTCACATCGCGCTATGCCGCAGGCAAGCAGCTCACCGCCACTACCGACGACGAGGGTACGGCCATCTTTGAGGTCGCCCCTCTTTCGGAAGGCTACGTGGACGAGGCAACGCTTCTCGACGCGTACGACTTTAACGGCGGCATCTCCATTAGCATGGCGGGCTACCGTGATGTCGAGATTCCCCTTGCGCGTATTCAGGGCGGCACCGCCATTACCGCTCCCACGCGTCCGCTTTCCGACGGCGAGCCGTACTTCCGCCAGCTCACATTCGACGAATGGGACATCCAGTACGCTGAAGCCACGTTCATGGCATTGCCGAAGGACGACACGGCAAACGAGCAGCCCGATACGCACGCCTTTACCGTGCAGGCACATCTGCCACAGGGTGGACAGGCAACGCTGCGCATCAACAAAGTGACGCCTGCCGCGGGCAGCTCACCCGAAACCGTCACACAGATTGGCCAAGTCAAGGCCAACGCATCGGGCGCGGATAATC
>CATZTY010000010.1 GCA_958424475.1 uncultured Collinsella sp. | reverse complement strand
GGAAAGCACTTAATGTGCTTTCCGAGCGAGCCAGGACTGCCCGAGCAGCGAACTAAACAGGCAGACCGCCCAGGAGATTCCCATGATCAAGATCACCGTCCCAGCAACCAGCGCAAACCTAGGCATCGGCTACGACACCCTCGGCATGGCCGTCAGCCTCTACTCGCACTTTACCTTCGAGCGCGCCGACAAGCTCACCATCACCGGATGCCCCGAGGAATTCCAAAACGAGAACAACCTAGTCTACGTGAGCTTTGTCGATGCACTGGCCGCATGGGGCGAGCCGGCTTTCCCCGTTGCCATCGACATTCAAACCGATGTGCCCGTCGCTCGCGGCCTGGGTTCCAGCTCCACCTGCGTTGTCGCCGGCATTATGGCGGCCGCCGCGCTGACGGGCCACACCGTCGACCGCGCCGAGCTCGTCCGCATTGCCACCGAAGTCGAGGGCCATCCCGATAACGTCGCCCCCGCTATCCTGGGCGGCGCCGTCTGCTCCTTTACGCCGACCGATTCGCTCCCCCAGTGCCTGCGCTACGAGGTGAGCGATCGCTTGCGTTTTATTACCGTGATTCCGCCCTACGAGGTACATACGAGCGAGGCGCGCAAGGTCGTGCCGCAGGAGATTCCGCTCTCCACCGCCGTGTGGCAGATGGGCCGCATCGCCGGCATGACGCGCGGTCTGGAGACCGGCGACCTTGACCTGATTGCCGCCGCTAATGACGACCGCATCCAGGAACCCTATCGTCGCCGTCTCATCCCCGACTACAACGCCGTACGCGATACCTGCCTTAACGGCGGCGCTAAGACCATCTGGATTAGCGGCTCGGGCTCGACCCTCATGGCTGTAACCGACGATACCATCGTGGCAAAGTTCCTGCAGGTCAAGCTGCGCGAGCAGTTCCCCAAGTGTGAGACGCATATCCTCACGTGCGACACCGAGGGCGCTCAAATCGAATACCTGTAGACATCCCCCTCATATACCTGTCCGGGACGGTCGGGATGTTCCCTCAAAATCGTCCTCGCGCATGAAGGCCCCTTGTCCTGCTCCTACGGAGCGACGGACAAGGGGCCTTCGCGCTGCGGAATGATTTTGAGGGAACATCCCGACCGTCCCTGCGCCCACCTTGCTGAGGATGTCTATAGGGGCCCACGCTTTGAAGGGGCGCCGGGCTGAAATTATGGCCTTTTATTGGTAGAAGCTCTTGCTGGGTAGGAGTACTTACCAGCAACAGGCTTCGACTGTGTGCTTGGTTTACGCTGCGCTGGTTTCTTTGTATTCGAAAACTGGTTCTAGGAGGTCTTCGATATTGCAGTGGAGGGCTTTTGCTATAGCTCTTACGGTTGTTACCGAAGCTTCATTGATGTTTCTCTGGCGCTGCTCGTACATTTGGATTGAGCGGAGTGACACACCCGATTCGTATGCTAGGTCTTGTTGGGTTTTCTTAAGCTTCTTTCTTGCTAACGCAAGTTTGGTTTGCCTGGACGCTTTTTTCGCCATATCGCAGACGAGACGAGCCACGCGCTCCTCCGAGGCCTCATGCCAGGGGTAGTACAGGTTTCGCAGCGCATCAAATGGAACAACATGAAGCAGATCTTCGAACGATTCCCCTAGGCGCCACTGCAAATATGCCAGTATCCAGCCCGTCCAATATTCTGGTGTCTTCTCAAATCGGTAGGTCCGATCTGGCATCGACCCTGTTTGGTAACCAGATCTTTCGGAGATGAGCGCAAATAGTTCAACGCCCGATTTTCCCGACACTACCCATGCGTTGCCGCGCTCAAACTCGCGAGCTACGCCGCTCAGACAAAAGAGTTCAGCGACTTCTGATCCTTCTGCTCCATAATCGTTAACGGCATAGTCAAAGCAGTCGCCGAGGTTGTTCATTGCATCCTCGAGGTAGTAAACGGGATATGTCCTACTCGGCCCACAATCCGTTAACTCTTGGATCATTTAAATCAACCCTCCCTGCCATCAAATCCCTAATGTCGACACCATCAGAGTCAAATCCGTTTACCGTATCCAGGTACTTACGTCGAGCGTTCTGTTCTCGCTCAAATCGTTTGGGATAAAACTCGGCTCCCGAGGCCTGTTTCCAATCGCGGAACCTGATCGCCGAGAACGCGCGCTCACTCATAAGCGCATATTGAATGCCCAAATCGCCCAAACGCATAATGCGCTGCAATTGCCTGAGCGAAATCATGCCGTTGACAAACTGTCTTGCAAACGAGAAATAAGAATCGTCTGCACGATAGCCTCGAATAACGTCATAAGGAGATATATCAATTAAGCAGTTATCAAGTAGATAGCGAAGCCCCTCGCGTGCTACTGGCGTTGAAACATTGAACTCTCTGTTATTCGCCAGAATTGCAAGCCAGTTGAGAATCGAGAACTCACCTGATTCCAAATCCAAAATCGCAAGGCTATCTAAATCAAGCTCATATCGATTGGCAATGCCATCAGACTCGATTCGACATGCCCACTCCATTGCCATTTCCTCATGCGGTGTGCAATAAAACCCGCGCCCATAGTCATTGAATTGTCTGCATTTATCCAACGATGGATGATCGACAACAACGTCCGACCCGTGCCAAAGCTCCATATCGACCTCCAAAAATATCACCTCAGTGATAGTTTACCAATAACTATCACTGAGGTGATACAGATAAGGGCTTTTGAGGGGCCGCGGCCTGACTAAAGGCAGGCCTCGGCAATGCGGCGCTTAAGCTCGTCGATGCCGGTGCCAGTCTGGGAGCTCGTAATGATTACATTTTCGGCCGGGACGTTGAGCTGCTTTTTGATGGCTGCTGCTTGGCGGGCCTGCTGGGTGCGGCTGAGCTTGTCGGCTTTGGTGAGGCAAACGATAAAGTTGAACTCATTGCCCTGCAGGTAGTCGATCATGTCATGGTCGAGCTTGCTGGGGTCGTGACGAATGTCAACCAGCGAAACAACCAGGTTAAAGCTGCGCTCGGAGTCGAAGAAGTCACCGATAAGCTCGGCCCAGCGGTCGCGCTCGGTCTTGGAACGACGGGCGAAACCGTAGCCCGGCAGGTCCACAAAGTGCACGTCATCGGCCTCAAAGAAGTTGATATTGCTCGTCTTGCCCGGTGTACTCGAAACCTTGACCAGGTTCTTGCGGCCGAAGAGCTTGTTCATGATCGACGACTTGCCCACGTTGGAGCGACCAACAAAGCTCACCTCGGGACAGGTGGACTCGGGAATCTGCGAAACTTTGCCGTAGCTGGCGACGAACTTGGCAAGCTGGTAGTTAATGGAATCGGCCATGGACACTCCTTGGTCGTAGGTTTTTACAAAACGGGCGTGCTATTGCGCGGCGGCGATACGACGAACGATGTCAAGCGTGATGCCGCTCGCGGTGCGAGCGTACTCGTCCAGATCGAACTCGCGCTCGCAAAACGCGTCATATGCCTCGTCACAATTATCGCTGATAGCGCGCAGCACCAGGCAATCGACACCATTCTTGGCCGCGATGTGCGCAATTGCCGCGCCCTCCATCTCGACGCAATCAGCATGCGTGGCCTCAATCGCAGCGTTACGCATGGCGTCACCCGTAACAAAGCGGTCACCCGTGGCGATAGTGCCACACAGGAACTGCTTGGGGTCCTTCTCCGCAGAATTCTCATCCGCCGAGGTATCCACAAATCCATGCTCGGCAAGCACGGCGGCGGCAACATCAGCCAACGCCGGCGTCGAGACAAACTCCTCGAGTCCCGGCGCCGACTCGGCGATGAGTGCCGTATCGGTATCCAGATAGCGCAGGCACTTGCCTATAACCACGTCGTTAATATGGAGCTTAGGGTTTAGGCCACCCGCAATGCCCGAAAACACAACGGCCTGCGGGGCATATTTGCTGATGAGATGCTGCGTTGCGGCAGCGGCGTTCACGGTCCCCATGCCTGCCGTCGTGGCGACTACTGTCAGACCCGAAAGCCCACCGTTCACAACGGTCAAGCCCGCCTCCTGCGACTCATGCGCGCCACTCAGCTCTTCCTTAATCTGCGCAACCTCTTTTTCGAGTGCGCCTATGATCGCGATGGTTGCCATGCCATCCCCCAAATCCGTGCAAATTGCTTATCCACGGTATGGTACCAGCATTTTGGCTCAACCGTGTCAGCACCAAGCCGTTAGGCCAGTACAGCTCGGGTATCATAAAGGGGCAAAAATGGCTTGTTAGCCGATGGCCGACCTGAGCTCCGCACGGCGCTTTTTCATGCCGGTCATAACGGCATTGCGCAGCTCGGGCATGCGCGCGGTATCCATCTGGGGCACGCCCTCAAGCTTATAGGGAATGCCCAGTTGCTCGTACTTGACGACGCCCATCGTGTGATACGGCAGCATCTCCAGGCCGACCACGTTATGCCACGGGGCAATCAGGCGACCGAGCGCCTCGCACTCCTCCACCGTGTCGGTAATGCCCGGCACCACCACGTGGCGGATAACGACCTTGATCTTGCGACGTGCAAGCTCATCGCCAAACGCCAGGATGCGTGCGGGATCACAACCGGTCAGCTTTTTATGCTCGACCGGGTCGGCATGCTTAATATCGAGCAGTACCATGTCGGTCTCGTTGAGCACGGCATCAAACTTCTCGGGATGGCCGGGATCAAACGCATACCCGCAGCTGTCAAGGCAGGTATGCACGCGGCCATCGGGGTTGTTGTGCATTGCACGGAACAGGTCGGCCAAAAACTCGGGCTGCAGAAGTGGCTCGCCGCCCGAAACCGTAATTCCGCCGCTGCGATAGAACTCATGGTTACTCTGGAACTCGTCCATGAGGTGCTCGACGGTCACCATCGTGCCGCCGTTGACCGACCAGGTATCGGGATTGTGGCAATACGCGCAGCGCATGGGACAGCCCTGAACAAACACCACAAAGCGGATGCCGGGTCCGTCGACCGTTCCCATCGTCTCAATTGAATGCACGCGGCCAAGGGCAAACGCAGAGTCCTCGGGACGAGCGTCCACACCCTCAAGCGTCATTTCTGCCATTCGCGCTACCTTGCCTCTCCTTGGATGCAGCCAATTAAAATGCCAGAGCCATTCTAGCCCATGCGTTTGCGTTTAAACGTCTCGGACTAGAACGGCACGTTTTAATTTATCCCCCATCACCATGGCTGGGGGCTACGTCGAGATGTCAGGCTGGAGAACGCTCGCCTGCGGCCTTTACGCCTTGAACGTGAGCACCGCGCCGAAGGCGGTCGGGCCGCAATGACTCGAGATGACGCCGCCGACCTGAGTCCAGGTAATGTCCTTAAAGCCCAGGTCGTGCGCATAGACTTCCATGTCGTCACGCAGCTCCTCGGAAAGACCTACCGAATATGCCAAGCCAATGTGCGAGTAGTCGATCTCGCCCTTGGCAACCATGTGGTCAATAAAGGCGCGGGCGCATTTGAGCATAGAACCGCGGAACTTCTTGGTTGCCACGAACTTGCCGCCCGTTACCTCAATGCAGGGCTTAATCTTGAGCAGATGGGCGCCCAGGAACGCGACGTTGGACAAGCGACCGCCCGCCTTAAGGAAGGCAAGGTCCGTAGGAACAAAGCCCAGCAGCACGCGGTCCATGACGGAGTTCGTAAATGCAAAGATCTCGTCGACGGTGGCATCGGGGTGAGCCTCGATGTATTTGGCGGTTTCGACAACAACGAGCGACTGGCCCACCGAGACAAAGCGCGTGTCCATGGAGTAGACGTAGTCGCGACCCTTGGCGGCGATCTTAGATGATTGATGCGAGCAAGTCGTGACTTCGGAGTACGCAAGATGCAGAATGGTCGCATCGGGCTGCTCGGCATGGATACGGTCGTACACGTGAGCAAAATCCGCAGGCGCGCAGCCACTGGTCTTGGGCATCACACCAAACTCGTTGCAGCGCGAATAAATCTCGAGCGGATCGATCGAGCCGTCCTCGACGGTCTCGTCACCAATCGTGACATGCATGGGCACGCGCACGATGCCGTAGCGCTCGCAGAGCTCCGGCGTCACATCCGACCCAGACTCAACCACGATTACATACTTGCCCATTCTTATCACGACCCATCTCGACATTGGCTTTTCAATACATGACACGCGCCGCCGCACTGTTGTACAACAGCGTCCAAGCGCCAAAGAGACGCCGCCCCTTGCACATAACAAAGGACAGCGTCTCCCTGGAAAACCCCGTGCTTATCTGAGATTCTACACGGTTTATTAAGGAGTGTTACTTATTCCGCAAACGGTCGCTATACGCGATAAACGGTAGTTGGCCGCGGCAACTGCGACACATTCCGCCTAACAAGTCCAATGTGCTCCATGCACGGTTAATGAGCGAGGCGGTAGAAATCCATCGACGCCGCGCCCTCGGCGTGCAGCTTCATCGCCGGAACCGCCGGCGAATAGGTACGGCTCGTAAGTGCCGCCTCGCCACCGTTGGCAAAAATCTCGACCATCGTAGTGTCCGAAAGCACGCGCAGGTCGCGAAGCTCGCTGAGCTCGATCGACCTCCGGTCGCGTCCATAGCCTTCGTCGCCCATATCGAGGGTAAGCATCCCGTCCGTATAACGCACAAAGACACCCTTGCGGATCTCGAGCTCGACCATCTTTGCTCCCTCACAGGAAAACACGAGATCAAACAGGCGGCCCGGCTCCTCAACGGTTTCACCGCCTGTCGCGCGAATGCAATTGCCGCGCATCCTCTCAATCTCGTGCGCCGGCTGCTGGCAGAGCTTACCATCGCGTATGCTCAGCTCTCGCGGCACCGTCAACGCGCACTGCCACCCGCGTGTAACCGTCGGGCTTTCTGCCGTCGCATCGGGGCAACCAGACCACCCGATCATCAAACGCCGACCCGCAGCATCCTCAAAAGACTGCGGGGCATAGAAATCAAAACCGGCATCAACCATCGGAGGCATGCCCTGGCCGACGATCTTAAAGCTCGGCGCCCCCCAATCGGCCTCGATGGAGAACCACACGCACTGATGCGGATTGCGGTAACGCCAGCCATCGGCGGGCACGCCCTGCGGACAGCAAACGAGAATAAGCTCGCCATCGAGCTCAAACAGATCAGGACACTCCCACATAAAGCCAAACTTCTCGCCCAGCTCAATGCGCGTCGCATAGCCCCAGTCCTCTAGATCACGCGAGGTATAGACAAGCACGCACCCGCGATCGTCTTTCGTACGAGCGCCGAGAACCATGTAGTAGATACCGTCGTGTTCAAGGATCTTGGGGTCGCGCACGTGCGTACCGATATCGTCGGGGTAATCGACCGGCCCAACAGCTATGCGCTTCTCGCCCAATTCGTCGGGATTCTCGGCAACCATATGAATCTGGTTTTGCTCACGGCCCGTCAACACGTAGTCGTAATCATCGCGGTCAAAATGCTTAACGTTGCCGGTATAGAAGTAGTGAATCTTGCCATCACGTACAAAGGCAGAACCAGAATACGCTCCACTCGAATCCAAATCGGAATCGGGGAACAACACGGGGCCGTGATTCTCGTACGTCACAAAATCCTTTGTCGTCAGATGGTTCCAAAGCACTGGACCGCCATGCGCAGCATCGAACGGATCGTATTGATGATAGATGTGATACGTATCACCAATCTGAACCAAACCGTTGGGGTCGTTGAGCCAGCCAAGCTCAGGCTCCACATGGAACAAAAGCCTATCGGGGTCGGACGCGATGCGAGCCGCCGTCTCATCCTGTCCAGCTCGCCACTGCTCATAGTCCGCACGCATCACCTTGTTTTTTTGATTAAACATCGCCATTGACCTTCTCGTCTATGGGAAAGGACGCTCGACTCACACGAGCCGAACGCCCTTCCTCAAATGGACTTATCCTCAGATTACGCTGAACGGCTCAACTAGAAGCTGACATCGAAGCCAGCGCCAGCGCCCTCTTCATCAGTGGTCGGCACGCCCTTTGCCTTGTTGTAGGCAAAGATCAAGACGATCGGCACGATAAAGGCGATGAGATTGCCAGCCACATACCACACGAGCGTCTCGGGCGTGACGATGAGCAGGCCAAGCACGCCGGTCAGACCCTGACCGATGGCGCGCACCTCAAAGAGCTTCACGAAGGCACCGCCGCAGCCTGCACCGATGCAAGCGCAGATGAACGGGATGATCGAGTAGCGCATGTTTGCAGCGAAGATAGCGGGCTCGGAGATTCCGACCAGCGTCGGGATAAAGGACGACATGCAGATGTTGCGCTCTTTGGAATGCTTCTTGTGAATGAGGTACATGCCGATGGCGCCGCCGCCCTGGGCGATGATGGAAACCGACCAGATGGCCTGGATGTAGTTGAAGCCAGTCGTGGCGACGAGGTTTGCCTCGATACCCTGGATGAACTGATGCGTACCGGTAACGACAAGCGGCTGCAGGAACGCGGCGAAGACAAAGGCACCAAAGACGCCCATCCTGTTGTACAGGATATCGATTACGCCGCCGAGGACGTCGCCGATCAGGTTGCCGAGCGGGCCGAACACGGTGAACAGGGCGACGTTAGCAAGAATCAGGGTAACGGTCGGGACAAAGACTAACGAAACGACCTCGGGGATGTACTTCTGGGCAATCTTTTCGACCTTGGCCATAAACCAGGCAGTCAGGATTGCAGGGAACACGCCGCCCTGGAAAGCAACCATGGGAATGGAGAGCGGACCAAAGTTCCAGTACTCAGCACCCGTCGGGTCCATAACGAACGTGTTGCGGTTCATAAGGCTCGGGTGAACCATGACGATACCGACGAGGATGCCCAGAATCGGGTTACCGCCAAAACGCTTCACCGCGCTGTACATAACCAGGACAGGCAGGTAGTCGAACGTGGTGGCGATAATGGCAAAGAAGCTTGCGAGGTTCTTGAGGAACTCGCTGTGGTCGGCAAGGCTGCCCTCCATGCCGAAGAGTCCGTTGGCAACGATCAGCGACTTAAGGCCGATGATGATAGCAGCGCCGACGAAAGCGGGAATGATGGGGATAAAGATGTCCGAGAATACCTTGAGGACCGAGAAGAACTTGCCTTTCTTGTCCGCCTCGGCGCCCTTGACCTCGGAAGCGCTGATCTCCTTAACGCCCGTCAGAGCCATAAACTCATCGTAGACCTTGTTGACGGTACCGGTACCGAAGATGATCATGAGCTGGCCGCTGTTGTACAGCACGCCCTTGACACCATCGATGTTCTCGAGCTCGGCCTTGTTGTACTTGCTCGTATCCTTGAGCACCAGACGCAGACGCGTAACGCAATGCGTGGCACCCTCGATGTTCTCCAGACCGCCGACGTTATCGACGACTTGCTGAGACACTACTTTGTAGTCCATGTTCCTCTCCATTCCTTTACGAAATCATAAGACGTTTTGATGCCATTACAGAGACGCGATCGTTGCATTTGCGCACTTGAGCGTACCGTCGGTGACCGTCAGCGCCACACCCTGGCCCTGCTTATTGCAGAAGCGAGCGTTAAGCGCAACATCATCGACAAAGATGGTCGCGATATCGTCGTCAACGACCAGGCGCACATGATGAGTGCCCTCGCCCTTAAAGAACAACGGACGCTCGAGGCCCATGTTGTTGACCTGGAACCACGGATACTGGGGGGCCGCCGTAAACTCGAGCTTGCCCTCACGCAGGTTGGCGCGGAACTCATAGGCAAGACCGGACTCGGCGTCCTCGGCAAGCTTCACCGAGAAGCCGGCAGCGTCACCGGCGAGCTCGATGTCGGCATCGAGCATATAGGTGGAACCGGCATCCGCGGCGAGCACCTGCTCGACCTTGCCCGACTCGCAGGAAAGCTCAAAGGCCTCGACTGCCTTAGCCTCGCCAAAGGCGCCAAGCATGCTGTCGGGGAGCTTGGTGCCGAGCGTTCCGTCGGCACGCTGAACGATCTCGAGGGGCATAAAGGTGCCACCCCACAGGTAAGAGCTGGGGTCGCCGCCCTCGTCACGCGTAGGAACCCAACCAAAGAGAACGCGGCGCTCGCCGTCAAATGCGGTACGTGCGGCATAGTACGCGCGGCCATCGAAGGAATCGTCCGCAGGAGTGATCCAAGGACCGTTGATAGAGCGAGACATGCGGTAACGGGTCTTGTTGCCATCACTGTACTCGGAGAACACCAGATACCACCAGTCGCCCATCTTAAAGAGATCAGGCATCTCGAACATGGTGTACAGGCCCGGATTCCACCAGTCGCCCTGGAACTCCCAGGTATCCAGGTCCTTGGAGGTGAACTTGACCAGACGACCGGTCATCAGACGCTTGTCCTCGCCCACACGCGTGCCGAGGATGAGCATGTACTCTTCGTTCTCCTCATCCCAAAGCACAAAGGGATCGCGCCAGTTGCGGTCATCGTAACCCTCCTGGGGCGGAAGCAGCGTCTCGGCGATGTTCTTCTCCCACTTGACGGCGTCGTCACTCGTTGCGTGAAGAAGAACCTGCTTCATCAAGCGTGCCTTGACCTTATCGCGATTGCAACCAGTGTAGAGCGCATGGTACTTGTCGCCCACCTTAAACACCGTGCCGGCATAAACATACTGGTCGACTTCCTCGTCGCCGCCACGCTCAAGGCTCTCACCAAAGTCTTTGTAATTGACGAAGTCCTTGGTTGTCGCGAGTGCCCAGCCAAACGGCTCTCCGAAAGGTCCGGGGTTTCGCGTGTCACGCTGATGATAGAGATAGAACGTGCCGTCCTCGCCGTACGGCATGATGTCGCCTACCCAAATTCCCTCAGGCTGGTAATACACCTTGTGCATCCGAGACTTCCTTTCTCACGAGATACTAACTCGGTACAACTGCAAGATATGTCAATCGTTTTCATATGTCAAACGTTTTCATACCAATACGTCTTTTCGCAGTTCCAGTCGTCGGCAAACGGTTGACATATGCCGGCGAACGGTCATCAGAGGTGTTTGAGGAATTCTTTTGGCACGGGATGAACTACGCGGTTTTACCCTCAATGAGTTCAACGGGGAGCTTGATATTCGATTCGGGCTTTTCGCCGTTAATAAGAGCAATGATGGATTGCGCCGCGAGCTCTCCGATGCGATCGATATCTTGGCGTACGGTTGTTAAGTCAGGCATAAACGTCATAGTGCGGCGGGCACCATCCGCGCCCACGACCTTAATATCGCCCGGAGCGCTCAAGCCGCGCTGCTTCATCACGTTAAGACAGATAGCCGCCATCGTGTCGTCTCCCGCAAAGATGCCGTCAATATCGGGGTTCTCATCGAGGATCTTCGCAACGACCGCGCTCTTTTCGTCGTCGGGCTTAACGAACTCGACCTCACGGACAAGCGCGGGCAAACCGGCCTGCTCAACAACATCGAGATAGGCATCGGTACGCTTATTGGCAGGCATGCGCATGCGGCTATTGCTGCGCAGGCACAAGATGCGCGAACACCCGTCATCGATCAGGCGACGCGTGGCAAGTTCGCCGATGCTATAGCTGTCGCTCGCAATCTGAACAGAGGCCTCGCCAAGGTCGCAGTCGATACCAACCAGGCTCAAGCCCATCTCGGCATACGCCTCGGCCCCGATATTAAGCGAGTTGACAATGACGCCATCAACCATATTGCGCCGAAGCATATCGATATAAGAACGCTCAAGATCAGGTCGATTGGCACTATTGCACAGCAGCATCTTAAAACCGTTTTCGGCCAGGGTACGCTCAACGGCTTGGACCGCTTGGGCATGAAACGGGCTGCTGACATAGGGGACGATCATACCTATTAGATTCAGGCGACCGTTGAGCATGGCACGGGCGATATCGTTGGGCGTATAGTTGATGCGCTTCATCGCGGCATGGACCTTATCGCGGGTCTCTTGGCTAATATAGCCGCGATTATTAAGCACGCGAGATACCGTAGTAGGCGAAACCCCCGCCACCGCCGCAACTTCCTTGATGCCAGGCTTAGCCGTATCCTTAGAACGAGCACTCTCGCGAGCCATAGCACCCTCCCCCATCAACATGTCATACGTTTACATACGAACAAAGCATACCCCAACAACAGCGGGAAGACGGTAACAGCACAAGTAAGTAAACGACTCATCCAAATAATTAGGAGAGTTCCGCCTAAAGGGTGACTCCAAAGGACCCCACATGGCCGGTTTTGGGTTATTTTCCAAAACATCCCGCACTGATATTTTCTGTATTGAAGACGTCGATGATGCACCCGTATACCATTGA